>NZ_FR902043.1:0-721 GCF_000437815.1 Acidaminococcus sp. CAG:542 | reverse complement strand
GTTCTTACAGCATCCCCTTCACTGCGGCCAGCACTCCGTCGAAATTGATGGGGTGGGTCACTTCGGAGACGTATTCCACGTAGGTCACTTTGTCGTTTTTGTCGATGACCACGACCCCCCGGGCTTCCAGCCGCAGGCCATCCATCAGGAAGCCGTAGTTCTTCCCGAAGGAAGCGTCCCGGTGATCGGACAGGGTCACCACGTTTTCCACCCCGGCGGCGCCGCACCAGCGGGCCTGGGCAAAGGGCAGGTCCATGGAGACCGTGAGCACCACCACATCTTCGGACAGGCCGGTGACATCCTGATTGAACCAGCGGGTCTGGGCGTCGCAGACTCCGGTATCCAGGGAAGGCACCACGGAGATCACTTTGATCTTCCCTTCATAATCTTTCAGGGTCTTTTCCCCCAGTTTGTTGTCAATGAGTTTGAAATCAGGAGCCTGCTGGCCAATTTTCACTTCCGGCCCCGCCAGGGCCACAGGGTTGCCGGCAAAGTTCACAGTACGTTTTTCCATATTGAAATTCCTCCTCTATATGATCAGAATGGATAGTTTGTTGGTATAGATATAGTATAGCATTTTAAGAATGATTCGTAAATAGAATTTTGTAAAAGATTGAGGAAAAGGACCCCCTACCCGCTGCCCCGGGTCCTTTCCCCCCTTGCCAGAGGGACACAGCCCCCTGGGCGGCCGGGTCGGGCTTGCCTTCGGCGAGCCCCTACG
>NZ_FR902042.1:18091-20174 GCF_000437815.1 Acidaminococcus sp. CAG:542 | reverse complement strand
CCCTACGGTTATACACAATAAGAAGAACCTGGTCGAAGGACAAGTTCTATCCAGTGGCCCGCGACTCACGACTCGAGACTCGCGGCCAAAGGGGCTGTTGCTTATGCAACAGCCCCTCCTTTACTTCTTGTGCGCTTCCACTTTTTCGTCGAACATGAACTGGAGATTCAGCCAGGCGGCAGCGCTGATTTCTGTGGCTTCTTCCAGTTTGCTGGCCAGTTCCAGGTCCACCGGGATTTCTCCGGCCAGGAGCTGGTCCACGGTTTCCAGGGGTTTCCCCAGTTTGTGGGCGAACTGGGCCGGGGTCATCTGCCAGTCATCCAGAAGGTCTTCCAGATAGGAACCGGGATGGAATGCTGTGCCGTCTTCATAAACAATGGTGTTGGACATGATGGATAAGGCCTCCGAAGTTTTTCTTCCAGTATAGCAAAAGAGGTGTTGCTGGTGCAACACCTCTTTTGTCATCAGAACGCCGGGATAATGGCGCCTTTGTATTTTTCTTCGATGAATTTCTTCACTTCCGGGCTGTTCAGGGCTTTCATCAGCTTCTGGATTTCCGGCCGGTTTTCGTCGCCTTTCCGTACGGCCACGATGTTGGCATAAGGAGAATCCTTGGCTTCGATGAACAGGGCATCCTTGGTGGGATTCAGTTTGGCTTCCATGGCGAAGTTGGAGTTGATCACCGCCAGATCCACATCATCCAGGGTCCGGGGCAGCATGGCGGCTTCGGCTTCGGTGATCTGGAGGTTCTTGGGGTTGTCTACAATGTCATTGGCGGTAGCCATGACCCCTACCCCGTCCTTCAGTTTCAGCAGGCCGGCCTTTTCCAGGATGGCCAGGGCACGGCCCCCGTTGGTGGGATCGTTGGGGATGGCGATTTTAGCGCCATCAGGCACGGATTTGATGTCTTTGATCTTCTTGGAGTATACGCCCATGGGTTCGATGTGGACTTTGCCCACGGAAACCAGGGACAGGTTCCGGTCTTTGCAGAATTTTTCCAGGTACGGCAGATGCTGGAAGAAGTTGGCGTCAATTTCCTTGTCGCTAAGGCTCAGGTTGGGCTTCACATAATCGGTGAATTCCACCACCTGCAGGTCCACCCCTTCTTTGGCCAGCAGGGGTTTCACCTGTTCCAGGATCTCTGCATGGGGAACCGGAGAAGCTCCCACCTTCAGGACTACTTTTTTGTCTCCCCCTGCGGGTTTGCTGCCGGTGGAGCTTCCGCAGCCCCCGGCGATGCCGGCCAGAGCCAGCAGTCCGGCCAGTACCAGTGCCAGTTTTTTCATCATTTTTTCCTCCTTTTTTGCTTTATCAGCTGTCAGCCGATTTTTCCGTTCCGGGGAAAAATCATGCATTCCAGTTCCGTTCCACCCGTTCCGCGGCTTCTTTCCGGATGTCTTCCGGATCCCGCTTTACCCGGGCGATGCCCTGTTCCATGGCGGTTTTGGCCACGGCGGCAGCAATGGCCGGGACGATCCGCCGGTCGAAGGCACCGGGAACCACATAGTCTTCCCGCAGTTCATCGTCAGCAATCAGCCCGGTAATGGCTTTAACGGCAGCCACTTTCATTTCTTCCGTAATGGCGGAGGCCCGGACGGCCAGGGCACCCCGGAAGATGCCCGGGAACACACACACGTTGTTCACCTGGTTGGGAGCATCGCTGCGGCCGGTACCGGCTACGGCAGCGCCGGCAGCCTTGGCTTCTTCGTAGGTGGTTTCAGGCACCGGGTTGGCCAGGGCGAATACCACCGCATTGTCATTCATGCTCTGGATCACTTCTTTGGTGAACAGCCGGGGAGCGGAAACCCCCAGGAGTACATCGGCTCCCTTTACGGCCCCTTTCAGGTCCCCTTTGTAGTGGTCCTGGTTGGTGACGCTGGCCAGATAGGCAGTGGCCATGTCCATTTCTCCCGGACGGCCTTCATACACGGCCCCATGGACGTCGATCATGGTCAGGTTCTTCACACCCAGGCGCACCAGCAGTTTGCCGATGGCGGAACCGGCAGCCCCGCAACCGTTGACCACCACTTTCACCTTATCGATGTCCTTTTTCACGAACCGGAGAGCCCCCAGAATGGCGGCG
>NZ_FR902042.1:0-18061 GCF_000437815.1 Acidaminococcus sp. CAG:542 | reverse complement strand
AATGGCGGCGCAGGCAATGATGGCGGTGCCGTGCTGATCATCATGGAACACAGGGATCTTGCACCGTTTGATCAGTTCCGCTTCGATGGCATAGCATTTGGGAGAAGAAATGTCTTCCAGATTGATGCCTCCAAAAGAAGGCTGGAGTTTTTCCACAATGTTCACGAATTCTTCCGGATCCTTGGTGTCGATGCAGATGGGCACAGAATCCACGTCCCCGAATTTCTTGTACAGGACGGCCTTCCCTTCCATAACGGGCATGGCGGCTTCAGGACCGATGTCCCCCAGGCCCAGGACCCGGGTGCCGTCGCTGATTACGGCCACCATATTGCCCCGGCAGGTATATTCAAAGGACAGGTCCGGGTTTTCCTTGATTTTCCGGCAGGGTTCTGCCACCCCGGGGGTATAGGCCAGGGACAGGTCATGTCCATTTTCCAGGGGTACCTTGCAGCGGACCTCCAGTTTCCCGTGATTTTTGGCATGGAGTTCCAGTGCCTCTTTGTTCAGATCTTCCGTATTTGCCATTTGGTTGGCTCCTTTCCCTACTCTTTCATTTCCTGCACTTCAAATACCGGTTTTTTCCCCTTTTCCAGGGTCAGGATGCCGAAACTGGGCACTCCGTTCCGGGGACGGCTGGGACTGCCGGGGTTGATCAGCAGGATTCCGTCTTCTTCCCGGTTCACCGGTACATGGATATGGCCGAAAATCACCACATCCGCCTTTTTTTCTTCTCCCCAGTACAGCAGACGGCTCCAGTCATTGTACCGGACATACCGGTGGCCATGGGTCATGGCCAGGGTGAACCCCAGCTGTCGGGTCACCAGTTCCGCCGGGGCCCGATCTTCATAACTGTCGCAGTTGCCGCACACCGCATACACCGGAATGCCGGTGATTTCCTCGATATAGGGAGCATCCTGGCTGTAGTCACCGGCATGGAGCCACAGGTCCACTTCCCCGGCCTGTTCCAGTACCTGTTCCAGGGCCTGGAAGTCTCCGTGGGTATCGCTGACTACGCCGATCCTCATCGGTTCATTTTTTTCCATTGGTTTACCAGCTTCCGAATGGCCTTGGCCCGATGGCTGATGCCATTCTTTTCTTCCATGGTGGCCTCTCCCAGAGGCTTGTGGAGCTCCGTGGACCAGAACAGGGGATCATAGCCGAAGCCGTTGGTCCCGTGAGGTTCGTGGAGCAGGATCCCGTCACAGATCCCGGCGCTTTCCACCAGGATCTTCCCTTCCGGGTTGGCCATGGCCAGGGCGCAGAAGAACCGGCAGTTCCGCCGGACCTGCATTTTCATATTGGCCAGGAGCAGTTCATTGTTTTCTTCATCGGTGGCGTCTTCGCCGGCATAACGGGCGGAACGGACACCGGGAGCCCCCTTCAGGCTCAGGACTTCCAGGCCGGAATCATCGGCCAGGCAGACCTTGCCCAGGGCCTTGGCATAGTACCGGGCTTTCAGCCGGGCATTGGCCGCAAAAGTCCGTCCGGTTTCTTCCGGTTCGGGCACAGGGGCATAATCGCTGAGGCAGGTAAAGGTGATGCCGAGTTCGTCCATCAACGACTTGAATTCCTCTACTTTGCCCAGATTATGGGTTGCGATTACAACTTCCAACATCGTTTCACCTACCTTTTCTATAACTGTTATTGTACCTGTTGCGGGAGGATAAATCCAGAGGAAAAAAGTTCTATTTGATAAAAAAAGCTGTTGCCTGCGCAACAGCTTTTTAAGTCGGGAGTCTGAAGTCGGAAGCCTCAGGACAGAACCTGGCTTGAAGGCCAGTTTCTTTTGATTGTATAAAACCGTAGGGGCCGCAGGCCCGGCGGCCCGCTCTATGCACGGACTATCGATGATTCAGCGGGCTGCCCGGCGTGCAGCCCCTACGGTTCCGGTTTACACATTTAAAAATTTGCCCGCAAATTTATCATTGGGCTCCAGACTTCCGACTCCTGACTCCTGACTACATCGATTAAGCAGCAATGCTGCTTAATCGATGTAATTCTTGATCACACAAATCGGCGTCTTCTGGCTGTCATTGCCGAAGGGATTGTTGATCAGGATTTTTTCCACCAGACGGGGATCCACCCCTTTGGTGCAGCCCAGGCAGCAGGACCGTTTCAGGTCGTTGACATCAGCCACGGCGGCGCCGAAGCACCCCAGACCTTCCTTGATGCTTTCAGACACCCGCACCGGGTTCTTGGGCCCCAGGACAATGTGCTTGTCATAGGGAGGCATGGTGCCGGTGATGTCGTCGATGAGCCGGGCCTGTTCCCCGCCCAGCTGGTAGAACACCCCGTTCTTGCCCAGGCATTTGGCGAAGAAGCCCACCACCACAGCGAACAGCACCTTCAGGGTGCCGGATTCATTGAGCAGGCTCTGCATGGCGGACCAGTTGCCGATGCTCCCGACGCCCGGGAACAGCTGGCTCAGCACCTTGGCCGCAAAGGAAATCTTCAGGGTTTCCGGACGGATGGCCCGGTTCTGGGTAATGGCCACCACACTTTCGGCCACACAGACCACGTCCCGGGGACCGATCTTGTCCCCGCCGAATTCCCGGACAGCATCCACAATGTTGTCATGGACAGTGAGGATCCGGGTAGGAATTGGAATGATTTCGTATTTCTCAGCCATTGTAGGCACCCCCTGCCAGTTTTTTCAGTTCATCGGCAAATACGGTGAAGAAGAATTTCCGTACGTAATGGGCTTTCCGGCCCACGCCGCACACGAAAATGGCTCCATCCATATCCACCATCCGGGTGATGATTTCCCGCATGTCCTTGCCGTTCCGGGCCCGGAGAGTCAGGGTGACGATCAGTTTCCATTCAGACCATTCCTTCAGCACCAGGGCTTCAAAATAATGGTCGCTGCGGCGCCGGTCGCTTTTTTCCACATTGCCTTCACACCAGGCATCAGGGAACTGTTCCTGGGGCAGGTACGGCCGTACGAAGCAGTCAGTGATGGCGGCGCTTTCAGCGCTCTTGTTCCGCAGAGGCACTTCAAAGGACAGGACGGCCTTGTCGTGGTCCAAGCTTTCCAGCTTCAGCGGCGTCTTTTCCTCCATTACCACACGGGTGTCATCCGTGGGTTTCAGGGCAGCGTATACGATCATTACCAGAAGGCCCAGTACGCACAGCCCCAGAATCAGCAAAATCACATTGATCATGGTTGGATCTCCCTTTCTTGTGCAGCCAGCTGCTGCAGTTTTTCATAGTAATCAGGTGTCAGCCTTGTTACCTTCCCCTCCAGGTTCACAAAGGCATTCTTGGAGGTGCCTTCCGCCAGCAGGACCCCGTCCGCTTTCCGGAGGATCCGGTAGCTGAACTGGATCATTACCCGGCTGCAGGCTTTGAGAGTAGTCTGGATCTCATACACATCGTCAAACCGGGCTGACTGCCGGTATTTGCACTGGACTTCCACAATGGGGACCATAAAACCGGCCTCATGGAGTCCGTTCAGGTCGATGCCCGCCTGGCGGAACCAGGCCACACGGCCCATTTCGAACCAGCGGAGATAATTGGTGTGATGGACTACCGCCATCAGATCCGTTTCTGAAAAACGCACTCGATCTGTAATACTAACCACGGCATAACCTCTTTTCTCCCTCACGGCTGTTCACAAGCCAGCCATGGATTGACAGCTTTTTCATTATACCACGTTTTGTCTTTTCCAGCTTTCTGAAAAAACAACCGGGCAACAAAAAACCTCATACCCCGCTGACGCGAACTATGAGGTAGATTTTAATGGTACGCCCGAGTGGAATCGAACCACCGCACACGGCTCCGGAGGCCGTTGCTCTATCCACTGAGCTACGGGCGTGTTTACCGAACGAATGTTATTATAGCAGAGAGTCCAGAAAGATGCAAGGCTTTTTTTATTTTTTTATGATTCTTTTTGAATGGCACTGGCCAGGTCCCCTACCACTTCCGCCAGATTGTGCCGGCGGAGTTCCTGTTCGAACTGTTTCTGGATGTCCTGGAGTTTCCCATCCAGGGCTTTGTGGATGTTTCGTCCCACCGGACAACGGGGATTGGGACTGTCGTGGAAATTGAACAGCTGGTCTTTGCTGGTTTCCACTGCGTCATACACATCCCAGAAGGTGATCTGGTCCAGAGGACGGGTCACCTCCACACCCCCGGGCCCCCGGCGGACAGAGATCAGTCCGGCTTCCTTCAGCTGCTTCATAAGGTTCCGGACGATCACCGGGTTGCAGCCGATGCTGCCGGCCAGGAACTCGCTGGTGATTTTGTAATCCTTTCCAAAATAGGACGCCGCTGCCAGGATATGGATGGCAATGGTGAATTTGGTCGATACCTGCATATGGGTCCGTTCCTTTCCTGTGATTCTGTCCCTATTATAGCAAGCCGGGGACGTACATGCCACAGGCAAAATCCGCTGCTGACAAAACAAAAGGTGCATATCCCCCGCCTGGGTTATGCGTTAGCCTCCTGTGCCCAGGGACTATGCGTCAGCCTTGGGAAAATGTCTCGCCGTATACAACAGATACACCTTTCCCTTCCGGATGGCCGGAAAAATGGAATGGATGTCCCAGTGGTACTCCCCGTCGTTGCCAAGGGTCCGGAAACCGCCGGAAATCATCCCTTCCGGGCTTTTCCGGATCCGTTCCATCAAAGAGTAAGAATCGTTGAAGGCCAGGAATCGGTCCCGGTCTGAAGGATGGATCATGGTCTCCACGTACTCCTGGACCAGTTCCCGGACACCGGACCGTTTTTGGAACAAATACTTCCGGAACGGTGAATTCATCACCAGAGGGATGACCATATCATCTTTCGTATCCACCAGGAAAACATGCCGATACAAATACATCATATTCCGGATGACCCAGTCCAGGTCGCCGGCAAGGCCTTTTTCTTTTTGGATGGTGAAATTGGTAAGATGGAGCAGGACCAGGTGATGCTGATCATGGGAAGCCAGGTGGTTGGCCTTCAGCTGCATGTACTGCCCGTTCACCGTATAGGTCAGATCTTTTCCGGTACGGCTGCTGACCACATCCGTCAGGAAGTTCTGGATGTTCTTGCTGATGGGCCCCGCCTGGGCATTGACGAGCACGGCACTCTGCCGCAGGCTGTCCATACCGGCGGATTGGATGGTGGTCCCATATTCCTCATTGGCAAACAGATAGCGGAAACGGTTCCGGCCCACTTCCGCCACGGCCATGGGCTTGTCCGTCTGGAAATCCACAGGCCCCAGGGCTCCATAATACCGGCGGAGTTCAGGAGTTTCCACCTGCCAGTGGTTTTCCTGATAGGCCTGGCTCAATTCTCCAAAAGACATGGGTCTTCCATAATAATATCCCTGGAGCAGTTCGCAGCCGATGGACCGGGCAAATTCCGCGTGCTCCCGGGTCTCCACCCCTTCCATCAGGGTGTGGATGCCGATTTCTTTGGCCATCCGGATAATGGCCTTGATGATGTTCTGGGATTTTTCCGTAAACTGGGACAAAAAGGCCATGTCGATTTTGATTTCATCAAAGCGATAATTTTTCAAGGTATTCAGAGAAGAATACCCGCTGCCGAAATCATCCATCCATACTTCGTATCCGGCCTGCCGGAACCGCTGGATTTCCTGATGGAGCACGTCTCCTTCATGGACGAAGACGCTCTCAGTGATTTCCACGTAGAGCATGTTCCGGGGCACCTGATACTGTTTCCGGATCTCTTCCACATCTTCGAAAATGGATCCCTGGAAGAAATCCATCCGGGAAAGATTGAAGGAAGCCGGGATCACGACTTTTCCCTCTGCCAGCTGCTGCTGATAGAGACGGCAGATTTCTTCCAACACATACAGATCCAGTTTCCGGATCTGCCGGCTGTCTTCCAGGATGGGGATGAAAATCCCGGGAGATATCATCCCTTTTTCCGGATCTCTCCACCGGGACAGAGCTTCCACACTGGCAAGGGTCCCGGAAATGGTCCGGACCACCGGCTGGAAATACACCTGGATCCAATGTTTTTCCAAAGCTTCCCGGAAATGGTCGATTACATAATTCCGCAGATCCCGGGCTTCTCCCATGGTTTTGGTATAGAAGCATACATGGCGGTCCGGGATGTCCTTGATGCTGTCGCAGGCCATCTGGGCCATGCCGCAGGCGCTTTCCACCGGGATGGTATCGTCTTCCACAGGATAGATGCCGAATTTCACATCCAGCCAGCTGGAATCGTACAAACCGTGGATCTGGCTGGAAATCACAGAAATCTGTTTTTCCAGGGAAGGCAGGGTGGTAAGCACCACGAAATGGTCGTCCATGAACCGGGAAATCAGCTTGTTGGGAAAGTTCTCCCGGAGCACTTCGGTCATCCTGACCAGGAACTGATTGCCCTTTTCGCTGCCGTTGCGCAGGTTGTACTGGTTGAAGTTGTGGATATTCACGTAGACCAGGGCCATTTTCGGGGCCTTGGGATCATGGGCGGCCAAAGCCAGTACCATGGAGGCATGCCTTATGAACCGGGTCTTTCCGGGAAGCCCGGTAAGAGAGTCCGTATCGTAGATTTTGTATTTGGTATCGTTGTCCAGGAAAAAGACGTAAAAAACCGCCCCCACTCCGGGAATGAACACCCGATGGCCAAACTCCTCCACCCGACGGACGGATCCATCCTTCCGGATCACCCGGTAATTGACGAAATCCAGCTTGCTCCGGCTGCCGGCAATCTGCTGCCGGATGTCCCGTTCCACCTGTTCCCTGTCTTCCGGATGGACCAGGGTAACAAAAGACCCCCCTGTCAGTTCCAGGAAGTCATCAAAAGAAGAACAGCCAAACATGGACAGAAGCCAGGGATTGGCATAGAGGATTTCTTCCCGCTTGTTGTCCCGGTAAATCAGAACTCCTCCCGGCAGATGGTCCGGCATCTGCTGGAGGAGAAGATCCAGAGTCTGTTCTGTTGTCATGGATATCACCGTTCTTCCGGCACAGGATATTCGCCTTCCGGGAGAACCCAGAAGTATTCAATGGCGCCCAGGGTTTCGTCTCCTTTGAACAGGGGCTCTGTATGAACCATCACCGGAATCCGCCGGCCGGTCCGGTCTTTCAGGAACACGGGCTGCTGCCGTGACTGCCCATCATAGATGGTGGCCAGCATGGGGCAGAAATCATGGCACAGATGAGTCCCCTCCTGGTCGATGTGGTCCAGTTCTCCTTCATAACAGTGACGGCCCACCATTTCCTCCCGGCTGTATCCGGTAATGCGCTCGGCACCCCCACTCCAGAAAAGGATTTTCCGTTCCGTATCCAGCACATACATGCCAAAAGGAGCTTCATCCACCATCTTCTGAAGCAATTCTGTCATTTGAATATCCATGGAATCACCCGCTGTCTCCTGATTGTTCATACTGTTTCCGTAATTTGACAAAACAGATGACTTTTATCCATATTATAAGGGAATTTTACATAAAAGTCCACAATCGAACAGAGAAAAGAAATCAGCACCGAGACTCGCACCCCGCGGTTGGGCGTGCGAATTTTTTCACACCCCTTTTCAGAATTCAGGCGTCAGACCGCAAAAAGAATCCGGTTCGGCTCTCCTTACACCGCTCCACCTCTTCCGGAGTCCCGGCAGCCACGATCCTGCCGCCCTGGCAGCCGCCGCCCGGCCCCATGTCGATAATGTAATCAGCATTCCTGATCACATCAAGGTCATGTTCGATGACCACTACCGTGGCCCCATGGTCGATCAGGGTCTGGAAAACATGTAAAAGCTTCCTTACATCCTGGGGATGAAGGCCGATGGTCGGTTCATCGAAAATGAACACGGAATCACTCTGTCCTTTTCCCATTTCACTGGCAAGCTTCAGCCGCTGGGCTTCCCCACCGGAAAGTCCCGGTGTTTCTTCTCCCAGTGTCAGATACCCCAGACCCAGGTCGTGGAGGACCTGAAGCCTCTGCTGGAGGAGCTTCAATCCCCCCAGTGCCTGCAGCACCTGATCCACGCTCATATTCATGAGTTCTGGCAGGCTGTAGAGGTTTCCGTCCCGGGCTTTGCGGCGGATGTGAAAAGCTTGCTGGCTGTAGCGGGATCCTCTGCAGTCCGGACAGGGAATCTTTACATCCGGCAGGAATTGGACGTCCAGCGAGATTTCCCCTGTGCCATCACAGGTGGGGCAGCGGAGTTTTCCTGTATTATATGAGAAATCACCGGCTTTGCAGGACTGTTCCTTCGCCTCTGCTGTCCTGGCATATAGTTTTCTCAGCCCGTCGTGGACATTGGCATAAGTTGCCACCGTAGAACGCACATTGATCCCGATCGGTGCCGCATCGATCAGCTTGACCTGCGTGATTCCTTCTGCCTCAATACTTTCAATATGTCCTGGCAGTTTCTGTCCGTTGATTTTTGCCTGGAGCGCCGGTATCAGGCTCTCCAGGATCAGAGTGGTTTTGCCGGAGCCTGAGACACCGGTTACAACAGTGAGCCGTCCCATAGGGATCTTCACCTGCAAAGGATGTACTGTGTGGATTTTTCCTGTTTCCAGATGGATGGTCCCTTTGGCGAACAAAGAATCCTTTTCTGTCACTGGACGGATTCTTGATGTATATTGATCGGAAAGAAAAGGACCTATGACCGATTCCGGATTTTTTGCCACATCGGCGACCTTTCCCTGGGAAATCACCGTACCGCCCTCTGCTCCCGCACCTTTTCCCATCTCGATCAGCCAGTCAGCGTGTTTCAGGACCTGGGTGTCATGGTCAACAATTACGATGGAGTTTCCGTCTGCCAGCAGGTCGTCCATGACCCCTGTAAGGCCCTTGAGGTTAAAAGGATGGAGACCGATAGACGGTTCATCAAGGACATAGAGTACACCTGTGGTACGGTTCCGTACTGCCCTGGCCAGCTGCACCCGCTGCCGTTCTCCTGTGGACAGCGTGGACCCCGCCCTGTCAAGGGAAAGGTATCCCAGACCCAGGTCCATCAGCCGCTTGGAAACATCCAGGAAGGACTCACAGATGCTTTCAGCCATGGGGCGCATTTTTTCGGGCAAAGATGCCGGAACCCCCTGGACCCAGGGAATCAGTTCCGAAAGGGTCATGGCAGCTGCCTGATCCAGCCCGATTCCTCTGAGCCGCGGCGCACGGGCGGCTTCTGACAGTCTGGTGCCATGGCAGTCCGGACAGACATCTTCTTCCAGATATTTTTCCAGCCGTTTCATCCCCTTTTCGTCTTTGACCTTGGCCAGGGAATTTTTCACGGAATTGACTGCACTGTAGTAGGTGAAATCCATCTCTGCCGGCTCCAGAGTATTGGGATTGACATAATGGATATGATGTTTCTTCAGTTCGCCGTGATAGACGATTTCTTTCTCCTCCGGGGTCAGATCACGAAAAGGGACATTTGTCCGGACCCCCATGGTCCGAACAATGTCTTTCATCAGTGACCACATAAGAGTTCCCCAAACCACCACTGCGCCTTCATCGATGGTTTTGGAATCATCCGGTACCAGGGCCGCCTCGTTTACATTTTGGACAATCCCTGTTCCGCCGCAGGCAGGACAGGCGCCTGTACTGTTAAAGGCCAGTTCCTCCGCTCCGGGACCATAGAATTTCTCACCGCATACCGGACAGGTGATTTCCTGCATGGCCGCCACAGCGAAAGAGGGCGGGCAGTAATGGCCATTGGGACAGCGGTGGCTCCCCAGCCGGGAAAACATGAGACGCAGGCTGTTCAACAGTTCAGAAAGGGTCCCAAAAGTACTGCGGATGCCGGGGACACCCGGGCGCTGATGGAGGGCGAGGGCAGCTGGTACATACCGTATCTCCTCTACGTCCGCCCGTTCCGCCTGGGTCATCCGGCGCCGGGTGTAGGTGGAAAGGGATTCCAGATACCGCCGGGATCCTTCCGCATACAGGACCCCCAGGGCCAGGGAGGATTTCCCGGACCCGGACACCCCGGCAATTCCCACGATTTTGTGGAGAGGGATGTCCACGTCGATATTTTTCAGGTTATGCACCCTGGCGCCCCGGACCTCAATGTGGTCAGGGATGGAAGGGATGTGTTTTGTGCTCATGCAGCATTATCTCCTTTGCTTGAAAGCCTTTGCATCTATCATAATACAGATCATTAAAAAAACGTTGAGACAGGGCCTCTGGCAAAATGCCGCCGGAGCCTCCCGTTCCTGCAGCTCTCTCCAGGCGCGGGAGATGTACCCAGATACGCGAAAGCAGATGGGTGCATATCCTACGAATTTTGGCCGGGGCACAAGAAGGGCCCAGATGCACGAAAGCGGGAGATGTGGATTGTGGCATAGTACATAAGCGTACATGCCGCGATCCAAATCTCCCGCTGACAAAGCAGATGGGCCCTCATTGTGCCCCGGGGTTATGCGTTAGCCCTTTTATTGCCTAGTCCTGGTTCGGATTCCAACTGCTCCCCGAGTATTCCAAAGGATGGGCGTGGCTGAAGGAAGCGCCGCAACTGGGGCAGCCGGTTTCTCCGCAGTCATTGCAGTACAGAGCACCGCAGTTGCCGCATTCAAAGAGCACCGGGCTCTTTTCTTCCCCATTTTCGCTTTCACAGTACCCGCAGGTGTTGCTGTTGCTGCCGGCTTCCTGTTCCAGGGTCACTTCCACCTGACGGTCCAGTTCTTCCTGGCTGGGCGCTTTTTCCGCATATTCCGGGAAGACAATGGAGTTTTCCTTGAAGATGTGGACGAATACGTCATTGATGAATTCTTCCAGCAACTGATAGGTCCGTTTGAAAGTGGCACAGGCATCAGCAGGAGCGGTGAAATGATCGGTGAGGGATTCGATTTCCTTGATGATGTCCCCGGCGGCAGAATGATCTTTTTCCAGGTTCTGGATCAGGGTGAGGACTTCCAGGTTGGGCTGGGGATAGGACCGCATCAGCGGGAACACCATCCGTTCTTCCCGGGCAAAATGTTCTTCCAGTTCAGTTTTCAGAGTACCGTAGAGATGATGGAGGCGGGTGAGCAGTTCCCCGTGGTGGACGAAATGGACCAGGAGGATCTTGTTCAGGTCCGTTTCGATTTCTGCCATGTATTTCCGTTCATCCACATGGTGAGTGGCTTCCAGGTCCTGGAGCATGTCAGGGATGGAAAGGTTCTTGAACCGTTCCAGGGATTCCTGCTGGCTGCCGGTTTTAGCGCTGTGGGCGGCAATGAATTCATTCAGGTCCGCCACCACCTTTTCCGCATCCAGATCCGTATTCTTCACAGCTTCTTCCAGAGGGATTCCCCCGCCGCAGCAGTAATCCAGGTGGAGTTCATTGAAAAAGGGAATGGTCTGGGGATAATCCCGGACAACGTCAGCCAAAGTATTCTTCACAGTAATCATGGAACATTCCTCCCAATTTGTTTGGTGTTTGTTTGATGGTCTAAGTATAGTAGATTAGTAGAAATAATTCCGTTGCCATGACAACTGCATAGAGTAACTTATTCATGTGCTTTTTCTTCTGCTTCATCGGCATGAAGATGTCTGTGGATGGGGTCCTCCGAGGGGCCGGCGATATGCAGATGTTCACCATCGCCAACTTGGTCAACTTAGGACTCCGGGTCAGCCTAGCCATGGCCCTGGCCCCCGCTTCGGCCTCCCCTTCGTCTGGTACGTCGTCTCCCTGGGCTGGCTGGCCAATTTCCTGCTTTCTGGCTGGGAATATCGGCGAGGAAAGTGGAAGGGAAAGAAAATGGATCCGTCGATCAGATGAATAGCTGGAAGGGATCTGTCCGGTTCCGACAGCGTCTTGCCTCCTTTCTACCCTCCATAGACTATTACGCCCAGAACAGCGGAAGCCAAGATCAGCCCAACGGGTGAAAGCTTCTTTTTCATAGCCCGCTGGTAACCCCTTTTTCCCAAAATCAGGCCAAGAATCACAAAAAGTGCCTGGAACGCCTGTTGGGGCTGCTTCCCTTGGCCGAGGCAATGCTGGAAGGTCATATAGAGGCCAGTCGCCAGCACGATACCCGTCACGCAGGGTTTCATCCCTCGCAAAAGACTCTGGATATATCGGTTGTCCAGCAGGTGATGGAGTATTGCCGTAACCAGAATGATGATCAGGAACGAAGGCAGGACAACGGCGGCTGTCGCGGTGATGGCTCCCAGAAAGCCTCCCTGGCTGCTTCCTACATAAGTCGCCAGATTGACCATAATCGGTCCCGGGGTACTTTCACTGACGGCAATCATATAGGTCAGCATGTCGTCATTCAGCCAGCCGTAGGACAGGACGACGTCCCGGATCAGAGGGATCGCACCATATGCACCTCCGAAGGCAAAACATCCGACTTTCAAAAATCCTGCAAATAAATCCAGATAGATCATTTTCCGCCACCACCTTCTTGATGGGATGGCGCCTGCAGCCTGGAAACTGCCAGACTGATTCCTGCTGCCAGGAGCATCAGCCGGATGGAAGAAATTGGTAGACCATAGATATCGCTGCAGAGCATGGCCAAACAGGAACCCAGGAGGATGCCCCGTGACAGCCACGTCCTGGCGCCTTTTCTCAGCATCATCATGGCTGCCTCCAAAATCAAAAGCCCCACAGCGATCTTGATTCCCTGGAATGCGGCAGCCAGCAGTTTCCACGTAAAGAAATCATACAGGAACAGCGAAGCGGCCAAAATGACCAGAAAAGGAGGGACGACGATGCCAAAAGTAGCTGCAAAAGCTCCCGCCAATCCGGCCTGCTTATATCCGGTAAAGGTGGCACAGTTGATGGCGATGGGACCGGGCGTGGATTCTGCGATTACGGTAATATCCATCAGTTCCTCATGGGTGATCCAGTTCTTTTCTTCCACACAGCTGTGCTCGATCATGGAAATCATGGCATACCCGCCCCCAAAGGTAAACAGTCCGATTTGGGCAAAAGTCAAAAACAAATCCCTGAGCTGATTCTGGTTCATGCTTTTTTCCCCCGATATTCACATTGGCAGGCTTTTTGCTCACGGTCCACCTGCAGAGAATCCCTCCGCATCTGTTCCACCTGCTCCGCCAGGAAGTCGATGGCTTCTTGGTCCGGCAGATAGTGCATATGATAGCCGTACTTTTCTCCATAGACCAAACCTGCTTCCCTCATAATCTTCAAATGCTGTGAAATGGCCGATTCCGAGATCCCGAACTTTTTGGAAAGAGACCGGACGCAGTGCTTCCTTTCCAAAAGTGCCTGATAGATCTTCAGCCGCATGGGTTCTCCCAGTGCCTTCAATATACGGTCAAGTTCCATAATTCCACCTTCTTTGATTTAGTATTTACTTAAATATAACAGATTATTTTAATTTAGTAAATACTGAATTAATTTTTAATCCCTCTGAAAGGCCGTAAGGTACAGGAGATGTGCCCAGATACGCGAAAACAGGGATTTGGTTCGTGGCATAGTACAAAGACGTACATGCCACAGTCAAAATCCGTTGCTGACAAAGTAGATGGGTGCATGTCCCATGGATTCCGGCCAGGCGCACGAGATGGGTCCAGATGCGCGAAAGGGGAGATTTTGGAGTTGGGCATAATACATGGAAGTATATGCCCGGCTCCAAAATCTCCCCTGACAAAGCAGATGGGCTCATCTCGTGCGCCTGGGTTATGCGTCGGCGATGTCGGCGATAAGCGCCTCCACCTCCCCCTCCTCCGTACTCCAGGAGGTGCAGAAGCGGACTACCAACCGGCCGTCTTCCAGGTTCCCTTCTTTTTCAAAAACATATTTTTGGGCCAATTTTTCCGCCTGTTCCGGAGTGAGGACCACAAACTGCTGGTTAGTGGGACTGACCACGTATTCAGGAATCCCCTTCTGCCGGAAGGCTTCCCGGATCCGAAGGGCAAAGGCATCCGCCCGGGCAGCCAGTTTGAAATACAGGCCATCCCGGAGCAGAGTATAGAACTGAAGGCCCAGAAGCCAGCCTTTAGCCAGGACGGCTCCGCTCTGTTTCATATGGGCCTTGAACCGGCGGACAGCTTCCGGATGAGTAAGGACCAGCGCTTCCCCAAAGAAGGCGCCGCATTTGGTGCCGCCCAGGTAAAAAGCGTCCGTAAGCTGGGCCATATCCGGCAGGGTCAGGTCATTGTCCGGAGCAGCCAATCCATAGGCCAGCCGGGCTCCGTCTACAAAGAGAGCCATCCCATATTTCCGGCAGACTTCTGAAATGGCGGTAAGTTCCGCTTTGGAATACAGGGTGCCGTATTCAGTGGTGAAAGAAATATAGACCATTGAAGGCCGAGTGAGCCATTCCGGTTCACCGGCATCATAATAGGACCGGACTTCCTGTTCAATCTGGGCGGCGGTGATTTTCCCGTCTTTCTGGGGCAAAGCCAGGATCTTGTGGCCGGTATTTTCGATAGAAGCACATTCATGGCCATTGATGTGACCGGTGGAAGCACAGACCACACTGTCACAGGAGCTCAGAAAGGCCGCGATGGTCACCAGGTTCACCTGGGTGGCTCCTGGGAAGAAATACACTTTGCCCTGGGGACACTGGCACAAGTCCAGGATCATTTTTTCTGCCTTGTCACACCATTCATCGGTACCATAACCGCTGAACTGGGTATCGTTGGTACGGACCAGGGCTTCCAGGATGTTGGGATGGGCCCCGTGGTTGTAGTCATTGTTGAATCGGATCATGATAAGTCCTCCCTAAAAAGATGATTTACCCCTTGATTCTATCATAAATCCAGCCCTTTGTCCTAAATCCCTTAAAAGACGTCGGAACCGGCCCTCACGGGTCTCTCAGAAAGCAGACGTCAGCTTTGTCCGATGCAGATGCAAGTTTCCAGCCTGTCCATAGCCAACAAGCTGACATCCGAACTCTGTAGGCCTCCGGCCGTGTCTGATGTCTTTTTTCTCCCTCGATTTTTTCTCTGAGCACCAGAGTAGGTCAGATGCGCGAATTCAACAAAGCAGATGGGCCCGATTTTCTTCCAGGTGCGAGAGATGTACCCAGATACGCGAAAGCGGGGAATTTGGTTCGTGGCATAGTACATGGACGTACATGCCGCGGACCAAATTCCCCGCTGACAAAGTAGATGGGTGTATATCCCGCGCCTGGGTTATGCGTCAGCCGCTTACTCCCACTCGATAGTCGCCGGCGGCTTGCTGGTAATATCGTAGACCACACGGTTTACCCCGGGGACTTCGTTTACGATTCTTCTGGAAACGATGTCCAGCACGTGGTAGGGAATGTGGGACCAGTCGGAGGTCATGCCATCGGTACTGTTGACGGCACGGAGGGCGATGGTGTTGCTGTAGGTCCGGAAGTCACCCATGACACCGACACTGCGAATGTTGGGGAGACAGGCGAAATACTGCCAGATGGACCGGTCCAGACCGGCTTTGGCGATTTCTTCCCGGAAAATAGCATCGGCTTCCCGGACGATGTGGAGCTTTTCTTCGGTGACTTCGCCCAGGACACGGATGGCCAGGCCAGGACCCGGGAAGGGTTGGCGCCATACCAGTTCAGAGGGAATGCCCAGTTCTTCGCCTACGGCACGGACTTCATCCTTGAACAGTTCCCGGAGGGGTTCGATGAGGCCCAGTTTCATGTCTTTGGGCAGGCCGCCTACATTGTGGTGGCTCTTGATGGTGGCAGAGGTGCCGGTACCTCCGGATTCCACCACGTCAGGATAAATGGTCCCCTGGACCAGGAAGTCCACGTGACCGATCTTTTTGGATTCTTCTTCGAAGACACGGATGAATTCTTCCCCGATGATCTTCCGTTTCTTTTCAGGGTCGCTGACACCTTTCAGTTTGCTGAGGAAACGGTCCTGGGCGTTGACCCGGATCAGGTTCATATCAAAATCCCGTTTGAAGACCTGTTCCACCTGGTCTCCTTCGTCTTTCCGCAGGAGGCCGTGATCCACAAACACGCAGGTGAGCTGCTTGCCCACAGCCTTGTGGACCAGCACGGCGGCCACGGAGGAATCCACACCGCCGCTCATGGCGCAGAGTACGTTCTTGTCCCCTACCTTTTCCCGGATTTCCCGGATCTTGTTCTGGGCGAAGGAGGACATGGTCCAATCCCCGGACAGGTTGCAGATATTGAACAGGAAGTTGGAGAACATCTGCTTCCCAAAGGGAGTGTGCATCACTTCCGGATGGAACTGGACGCCGTAGAGTTTCTTGTCCTCATTCTGCATGGCAGCGATGGGACATTCTTCCGTCTGAGCAATGACCGTAAAGCCTTCCGGGGCTTTTTCCGCATAGTCCTGATGGCTCATCCAGCATACATTGTTCTTTTCCAGACCGGAGAAGAGACGGGTTTCATTGTCAAGGGATACAGCGGTCTTGCCGTATTCCCCGCTGCCGGCATGGGCCACTTTGCCGCCCAGCGCCTTGGTCATGAACTGATCCCCATAGCAGATGCCCAGGACAGGGATGCCCATTTCGAAAACGCCCTCATCCACGCTGGGGGTATTTTCTGCATAGACACTGTTGGGACCGCCGGACAGGATGATGGCCTTGGGATTCTTGGCTTTGATCTTGTCCAGGGTATAATTGTAAGGAATGATTTCGCAGTACACACCGCATTCACGAACTCGTCTGGCAATCAGCTGGCTGTACTGTGCGCCGAAGTCAACAACCAGGACAACCTCATGCTGTAAATTATCCATACTCTGCCTCCCTTTGGTAGTTTGTAATATTTAAAACAGTATACTATAAATCGCCGTTTCTTTCAATTCCAAATCCGATTATTTTTCGTTGGACAGGCCCAATTTTTCGAAAATCAGAAAGGCCAGGCTGGCCAGGATGGCCACCACCGTTGCCAGGCCCATGCCTTTCAGCTGGACGGGCCCGATGTGGACCGCTGCCCCGGAAAGACCGCTGATCATGGTCACGGCTGTGAGGATCAGGTTCTTGGGCTGGGTAAAGTCCACTTTCCGTTCCACCATCATCCGGAGGCCGGACGCTGCAATAAAACCGAACAATAAGATGCAGACGCCCCCCATCACCGGGGTGGGGATTCCGTGGATCACCGCAGCGATCTTCCCGATGAAGGAAAACAGGATGGCGAAAATGGCTGCGCCGCCGATGACCCAGGTGCTGTACACCCCGGTAATGGCCATGACCCCCATGTTTTCCCCGTAGGTAGTATTGGGAGTGGACCCCAGGAGCCCGGAGAGCACGTTGGAAAGACCATCCGCCATAAGGGACCGGTGGAGCCCGGGATCCTTGATCAGGTCACGTCCTACAATGTCGCTGGTGACGAACAGATGCCCCAGATGTTCCGCCAGCACCACAAACAGGGCGGGCAGGATCATCATGATGGCGGACACATTGAACCGGGGCTGGTAGAAGGTGGGGAAAGAGAACCAGGCGGCGGTTTCCACCGCAGAGAAGTTCACCACACCCATGAACCAGCTGAGGACGTAGCCGGACACCACCCCGATAAGGATGGGGATGATGGCGATGAATCCCCGGCCCAGGACGGTGGCCAGGATGGTCACAATCAGGGTGAACATGGAAATGGTCATGGCCTGACCGTTGGTCATCCCCTGGACCGGATCCACGAAGCCGCTCATGTTGAGAGCCAGGGGCGCCAGTTCCAGACCGATGATGGCCACAATGGACCCCATGGCCGCGGGCGGAAACAGCACATCGATCCAATCCGTACCGATTTTCTTTACCATAAGGCCGATCAGGATGAAGCAGAGGCCGAAGGCAATGAAGCCTCCCTGGGCGTCTCCATAGGTCATCCCCGGGGTAGCGCACACCGCCAGCACAGGGGAAATGAAGGCGAAGCTGGAGCCCAGATAGGCCGGGAGCTTCCATTTGCAGATGGTCAGATACAGCAGGGTGCCCACCCCGTTCATAAACAGGGCGGTGGCAGGGTCCACGTGCAGGAGAAAAGGCACCAGTACGGTGGAACCGAACATGGCAAACAGATGCTGCAGGCTCAGAGGGATGGTTTCCAGGACCGGAAGCTTTTCTTCCACGTGGATGATTCGTCGTTCTTCCATGGATCATGACTCCTTTTTTCTTTTCATTTCTTTTATTTTACCATATCCGGCAGGGAAGAAGAAAGGAATGTTGGTACATTCTGGGGGCCGCCCGGCCGGCGGCTCTCCAGGGTTCATACGGTTTTCCCGAAATCTCCGGAAGCTGAAAAAAGGACTGTTGCTTA
>NZ_FR902041.1:17930-21563 GCF_000437815.1 Acidaminococcus sp. CAG:542 | reverse complement strand
GTTTGCAACAGCCCCTTCTTTCAATTATTCAGCAAATACCCTTTCAGCGCTTCACACAGCTCCATCCCCAACGTATTGGGGCTCAATGGATACCAGGACTGGTCTTCCACTTTTTGCTTTCCCGTTTCATTCCCCAGCCCGTTGTAGGTGTACTGGACCAGATCGGATACCACCCGCAGCCGTACGTCGTATTTACTCTGGAGCAGGATGGTCCGGGTGGCGGTGCCCATGGCTCCTTTTCGCACCCATTTGTTCCAGATGGTCAGGATCCCGGTCTTTTCGTCGTACTGGATACTCCGGGAATCATAGTACACATCATAGCTGCTGTTGCTGCCCACCAGGGTCCAGGCCGCAGCTTCTTCCGTAGGAGGGGTGGGCAGGGCTTCCTCTGTCTTTTTTCCAGAGGGTGCAGGCTGCTTTGTATCATTTGCAACAGTAACTGCTGCTTTCGGCGAATCCTTTTTCTCTTCCTGGGCAAAAAGCAGGGAAGGAACCGACAGCAGAGAAACAAATAATAAAGGAAAGAACAGAGATTTTTTCATAATGTACACCCTTTCTGGTAAATCCATGGAACTATTGTACCACATCGTGTTATACTATAGGTAGTTTAACTGATGGATTAATTTGGAAACTTTTCTAAAGGAGGGACGCCTCATGAAAATCACCTTCCTGGGAGCGGACAAAATTGTCACCGGGTCCTGTCACCTGCTGGAAGTGAACGGAAAGAAGATCCTGCTGGACTGCGGCATGTTCCAGGGACCCAAGCTGATCCGGGAACTGAACCGGAAACCCTTCTCCTTCAACCCGGGAGAAATCGACGCGGTGATCCTCAGCCATGCCCATATCGACCACAGCGGCCTTCTGCCCAAACTGATCAAGGAAGGGTTCAAGGGGTTCATCCACTGCACCCCGGTTACCGAAGAACTGTGCCAGATCCTGCTCCCTGACTGCGGACACATCCAGGAATCCGATGCGGAAATCGCCACCCGGAAAGGTCTCCGGGCCGGGAAATCCGTGGTGGAACCCCTGTATACCGCCGACGACGCCTACCTGACCCTGAAGCATTTCATCACCCACGATTACGATGAAGACGTGGAACTGTATCCGGGGATCACCTTCCGGTTCCGGGTGGCCGGCCATATCCTGGGCAGTGCCCTGGTGAACCTGATGATCGAAGAAAACGGGAAGAAGACCAAGCTGATCTTCACCGGGGACGTGGGCCAGCCCAATGTGCCCATCCTGGACGATCCTCATCAGATTTCCGGCGCCGATTTCATCATTACCGAATCCACCTACGGGAACCGGCTCCATGAACAGATCGACCGGGAAAAGGAACTGTGCGACGTGATGAAGGAAGCCCTGAGCCGGGGAGGCAACGTGATCATCCCCGCCTTTGCCGTAGGCCGTACCCAGGTGATGCTCTACTACTTCCAAAAACTCATGCACAGCGGCCAGCTGCCGGTGGTCCCCATTATGGTGGACAGCCCCATGGCCATCAAGGCCACCCAGGTGATGCAGTTCAACCCGGAAGAATATGATGAGGAAGCCCGGACCATTTTCCGGCAGCAGAAGGGGAAACTCATCGACATGCCCAATGTGAAGTACACGGAGACGGCGGCGGAATCCAAGGCCATCAACGACATGCCCAGCCCCATGATCATCATCTCCGCCAGCGGCATGGCCGATGCAGGCCGTGTGCTCCACCATCTGAAACACAACCTGTGGCGGAAGGATTCTTCCGTGATCTTTGCCGGGTATCAGGCGGAAGGCAGCCTGGGCCGGCGGCTCATCGACGGGGCCAAAAAGGTGAAGATCATGGGCGAAGACATTGTGGTGGGGGCCAAGATCTATAACCTGAGCGGTTTTTCCGCCCATGCGGACCGGAACCAGATGCTGGCCCTGTACAAGGGTATGGAGGAAAAGCCCAAGGCCTTCTTCGTGGTCCACGGGGAATACGATGCCGCCAGCTCCTTTGCCCACCTGCTGAATACGGAACTGGGCTGCGCCACCTACATCCCCAACTTCGGTGATTCCGCCATCATCGACGGCACCGACTGGCGGATCGAGGAAACCAAGGTGATCACCAGCGAACCGGCCATCCAGAACATGCGGGATTACCTGCAGAACTTCGAAAAGGATTATCTGGTGTACAAGGGCCGTCTGGAACAGCTCATCACCCACGATCCCCGCCGGATCCCCGATATCCGGGCCAAGATGGACAAAATCCGCAAATACATTGACGATGTGATGAAAACATTGTGACAGTATTTGACATCCAGAGGGGAAAAGAATATAATAGGAAAGTCGAAATGATGCAGTTTACTTTGAGGATGCTTCCAGACAAGCATCCTCTTGATTTATCTGGAAATAAGAGGGGATTGGGCTTTTATGATTAGAAATGATTTGCGTAACATTGCCATCATCGCTCACGTCGACCACGGTAAGACTACCCTGGTGGATGCCATGCTGAAGCAGAGCGGTGTATTCCGGGCCAACCAGCAGGTGCAGGAACGGGTCATGGACTCCAACGATCAGGAAAGAGAACGTGGGATCACCATCCTGGCCAAGAATACTTCCGTTATGCACGATGGCTGCAAGATCAACATCCTGGACACTCCGGGCCATGCTGACTTCGGCGGTGAAGTGGAACGGGTGCTGAACATGGTGGACGGCGTACTGCTGCTGGTAGACGCTTATGAAGGTCCCATGCCCCAGACCAAATACGTACTGCGGAAAGCCCTGGAACATCATCTGAAACCGGTGGTGGTCATCAACAAAATCGACCGTCCGGATCAGCGGGTGGAAGAAGTGGTGGACGAAGTCCTGGACCTGTTCATCGAACTGAACGCCAACGACGACCAACTGGATTTCCCGGTGGTCTATGCCTCCGCCAAGAAGGGCATTGCCAAGCTGTCCATGGATGACGAAAGCGACAACCTGGAACCTCTGTTCCGCACCATCATCAAAAGCATCCCCGCTCCTGACGTGGATGTGGATGCGCCGCTTCAGATGCTGGTCAACACCCTGGACCACGATGACTATGTGGGCCGGATCGTGGTGGGCCGTGTGGTCCGCGGCACCATCAAGAACGGCCAGAACGTGTGCCTGATGCATGATGACAAGCGCACCACCCAGAAGATCGGCCGTCTGTACACCTACGAAGGGCTGAAACGGGTGGAAGTGCCTGAAGCCAAAGCCGGGGACATCATTGCCCTGATCGGCCTGAGCACTGCTGAAATCGGCGACACCATTGCCGATGTGGACAACCCGGAACAGCTCCAGGGGATCAAGGTGGACGAACCCACCCTGTCCATGACCTTCTCCGTCAACGACAGCCCCTTTGCCGGCCAGGAAGGTGACTTCATCACCAGCCGCCATCTCCGTGACCGTCTGTACAAAGAAGTGGAAACCAACGTTTCCATGAAAGTGGAAGACACCGACAGCGCCGATACCTTCAAGGTGTCCGGCCGTGGGGAACTGCATCTGTCCGTGCTCATCGAAGCCATGCGCCGGGAAGGGTTCGAACTCCAGGTAGGGAAACCCACCGTAATCATGCACCGGGATGAAAACGGCAAGCTGCTGGAACCCATGGAAGCACTGACCATCGAAGTGCCCCAGGATTTCATGGGCCCT
>NZ_FR902041.1:16867-17873 GCF_000437815.1 Acidaminococcus sp. CAG:542 | reverse complement strand
GCTGAACTCCAGAACATGACCGAAGTGGCCGGCTACCTGCGGATGGACTTCATCATCCCTGCCCGGGGCCTGATCGGTTTCCGGAACCAGTTCCTCACCGATACCAAAGGCAACGGGATCATGAACCATGTGTTCGCCGGCTGGGGTGCCTACAAGGGCGATATCCCGGGCCGTACCCGGGGCAGTCTGGTGGCTTTCGAAGCCGGTACCACCACGGCTTACGGCATTGACAAATGCCAGGCCAGAGGCACCATGTATGTGAACCCTGGTGAAGAAGTGTACGAAGGGGAAATCGTCGGCGAAAACAGCCGGGAAGACGATATGGACGTGAACCCCTGCAAGAAGAAACACGTATCCAACATGCGTGCCGCCGGGAGCGACGACGCCGTCCGTCTGGTTCCGCCCCAGACCTTCTCTCTGGAAGGGGCCCTGGAACACATCAACGACGACGAAACCGTTGAAGTCACCCCCAAGAGCATCCGCATGAGAAAGAAGATCCTGTCCCGTCAGGAACGTTCCCGTCAAAGAGCACGGAACGCACGGGCATAAGAAAAAGTGGGACTGCTGCATTTGCAGCAGCCCCTCTTTTTTGCTTTCTCTTCCATTTTGGTGTAAAATAAAGAAATACAAAGAAGGGAGGGATGTGCTCATGTTTGCCAGTTTCAAATCGTCCAGATCTTCTGCATCCAGAACTCCGGCAGGGGAAAGTGAGAATCCCGGACTGACGCTCCTGGACACGCCCAACCTGGATCTGTGTCTGCGGACACCGGCCAGCCTGGAGGAAATCGTTGCCTACGGCAAGCTGATCCTGGAAGGCAAGGGCCTCCTTATGTGTCTCAACGACCTGCCGGAACCGGACAAGATCCGGGCTCAGGACTACCTGGCCGGCGTAGCCTACACCATCGGAGCCACAGAAACCGAAGTCTCCCCGGAAGTGACCATGTATCTGCCGGGAGAAGTGAATACGATCAGAGGATAAGTCATTGACAATCGACCATTGACGGGG
>NZ_FR902041.1:0-16820 GCF_000437815.1 Acidaminococcus sp. CAG:542 | reverse complement strand
TTAAAGGAGCACCCATGAACCAATTCGTCCATTTGCATACCCATACCCAATACAGCCTCCTGGATGGGTCCTGCCGGATCCCGGAACTGGTCCAGTATGCCAAGGAGCTGGGGATGCCGGCCCTGGCCATTACGGACCACGGGGTCATGTACGGGGTCATTGAATTCTACCAGGAATGTGAGAAAGCCGGGATCAAACCCATCATCGGCTGCGAAGTGTACATCACTTCCGGGTCCCATCTGGACAAAAGCCTGGAAACCCGGAGCAAACTGTACCATCTGATCCTTCTGGCGGAAAACCAGACCGGCTACCAGAACCTGATGAAGCTGGTGTCTATTGGGGAAGTGGAAGGGTTCTACTACAAGCCCCGGATCGACAAGGACGTGCTCCGCCAGTACAGCGAGGGGCTCATCTGCCTGTCCGCCTGCATCGCCGGGGAAGTGCCCCGTCACATCCTCCGGGGAGAACTGGAAACCGCCGAAAAGACCATGCTGGAATACCTGGACATTTTCGGCCGGGACAACTATTTCCTGGAGATCCAGAACCACGGGCTTCCGGAAGAAGCCACCGTCCGCCAGGAACTCCACCGTCTGGCCAAAAAGCACAACATCCGGCTGGTGGCCACCAACGACCTTCACTATATCCACAAGGAAGACGCCGCCGGCCAGGACATCCTCCTGTGTATCCAGACCAACGCCCGGTACCTGGATCCTCAGCGGATGCGGTTCAACAACGATTCCTACTACCTGAAGAGCCGGGAAGAGATGGAAGCCCTGTTCCCGGAAGACCAGGAAGCCCTGGACAACACCCTGGAAATCGCCCGGCGGTGCAATGTGAAGCTGGAATTCGGCCATCTGCTCCTGCCGGAATTCCCTCTGCCTCCCGGGGAGACCATGGACGGCTACCTGCGGAAACTGTGCGAAGAGGGCTTTCCCTCCCGGTACCCGGATGACGACGGCACCGCCCGGAAACGGATGGAATACGAACTGGGAATCATCAAACAGATGGGCTATTCCGGTTACTTCCTCATTGTGTGGGACTTCATCAACTACAGCCGCCGCCACGACATCCCGGTGGGCCCCGGCAGAGGCAGCGCCGCCGGCAGTATCGTGGCCTACCTTACCGGCATCACCAGCATCGACCCGCTGAAGTACAACCTGATCTTTGAAAGGTTCCTGAACCCGGAACGGGTGAGCATGCCCGATATCGATACGGATATCTGCTACGTGAAGCGCCACCTGGTGGTGGACTACCTGGCCCGGAAATACGGGGAAAGCCACGTGGCCCAGATCATCACCTTCGGGACCCTGGCCGCCAAAGCCGCCATCAAGGACGTGGGCCGGGCCATGGACATTCCTCTCAACGTGGTGAACCAAGTGAACAAACTGATCCCCAACACCCCGGGCACCACCCTGAAAGGGGCCTTGGAAGGGAGCCGGGAGCTCCGGGAACTCCGGGACCAGGATCCCAACATCGCCCAGCTGCTGGATTTTGCCCAGAAAGTGGAAGGGATGCCCCGGCACACCTCCACCCATGCGGCAGGAGTGGTGATCACCCCGGGGGAACTGACGGACTATGTGCCCCTCCAGATCACTTCCAGCAGCGACGATGAGCATGAATACATCTGCACCCAGTACGACAAGGACCGGTCTGAAAGCCTGGGGCTGCTGAAGATGGATCTTCTGGGTCTCCGGACCCTGACCGTCATCGACGACGCCCTGAAGATGATCAAACGGAACCAGGGGGTGGAGGTGGATATACGGCACATCGACCTCCACGATCCCAAAACCTGCAAAATGCTCTGTATCGGGGATACAGCGGCGGTGTTCCAGATGGAAAGCGACGGCATGACCCGGCTCATGAAACAGCTGGCCCCGGAAGGCTTCGAAGACCTGATCCCCCTGGTGGCCCTGTACCGGCCCGGTCCCTTGGGCAGCGGCATGGCTGAAGACTTCATTGCCGGCCGGCACGGCAGACGCACCGCCCAGGTGCTCCATCCGCTTATGGAGCCCATTGTGGCGGATACCTACGGGGTCATCCTGTACCAGGAACAGGTGATGCAGATCGTATCCACCCTGGGGGGCTTCACCCTGGGGGAAGCAGACATTCTCCGCCGGGCCATGGGGAAAAAGAAGGCCAAGCTCCTGGATTCCATGAAGGAAAAATTCCTGGAGGGAGCCCAGAAGCTCCACGGCATCAGCCGGGAACTGGGCGATAAGATCTTCGCCCTTCTGCAGCACTTCGCCGGCTACGGGTTCAACAAATCCCATTCCGCCGCCTATGCCCTGGTGGCCTATGAGACCGCCTGGCTGAAGGCCAACTACCCGGTGGAATACATGGCCGCCTTCCTGAACAGCATCATCACCGTGGCGGACAAGGTCAGCTGGTACATCGGAGTGTGCCGGGATATGGGCATCCAGGTGCTGCCTCCGGACATCAACACCAGTGAAGCCGGGTTCTCCGTGGACGGCCATACCATCCGGTTCGGCCTGGGGGCCATCAAAAGCGTAGGGGATGCGGCCGTGTCCGTGATCCTGGAGGAACGGGCGAAACGGGGACCCTTCAAGGACTTCTTCGATTTTACCCGCCGGGTTGACCTGTCCAAGGTGAACAAGCGGGTGGTGGAAGCCTTGATCAAAAGCGGTTCCATGAACGGATTCGGCCTGCGCCGGAGTCAGCTGCTGGCCATTATGGACCCGGCCCTGGAAGCGGCGGCCAGTGAACAGCGGGACCGGATCACCGGCCAGCTGGGGCTTTTCGGGGAGGAAGACATTGCCAGTGCCAACACCATCCCCATCCCCAACCTGCCGGAAATCCCCAAAGAGGAGATCCTCCGGTTGGAACGGGAACTGATCGGGTTCTATGTGACCGGGCACCCTCTGGATGCCTACCGGAATGCCCTCCGGCGGCTGACGCCGCTCATCCGGTGCAGCGAGGAAAATTACAAGGACGGGGAACGGATCGCCGTAGGGGGCATCATCACCGATCTCCGGCTCCGGTCCACCAGGAACGGGGACCGGATGGCCTCCTTTGTGCTGGAAGATCTGACCGGCAGCCTGGACGTGATTGCCTTCCCCCGGGCTTACGCCGCCAGCCGGGCCAACATCGACAAGGACCGGATTGTCATGATCCAGGGGGTCTTGAAGCTGGACGAGGAACAGGCCCGGATCTTTGCCAACAAAGTGGAGCCCCTCCAGGAGGCGGCCAAAGAAGTCCATCTCCATATCGGCCCAGGGAAGAACACCCAGGCTGTTCAGCAGCAGCTGGGAGGGATCTTCGCCGCCTTCCACGGAAAGAACCCGGTGTACCTCCACGTGGCAGACACTAAAAAGGTCATCCGTACCAATCCCAGGTTCTGGGTGGAACTGGATGCCCCTGGGTTCTCCGAGGCCATAGAACGGGTGCTGGGGAAGGGGAGTATGGAATTGTAGGGTGTTGCCTGGGCAACACCCTCTTTTTCATAAGCAATCCCTTATATTCACAGAAAATCCCCAATTATTTGTCCCACAATTCTGTAGAAATTTCCGTTACAGAACTTGCGTGGAATTATTCGTCAATTTAGAATTAAAGAGGAAAATGGAGAAAATCATACTATACAGATTGTATACAGGAGTTTACAAAATTTGAAAGGCTAGTCTGACAAGTTCCTGCAATCCCTTGCATACCGGGAACACACGTGTTACAATGGGGCTGTGTGGTTTTGAACTATATGATTTTTAGGAGGTCGCTTTGTAATGAACATCGTTGTATGTGTTAAACAGGTACCGGATACCGCTGAAATGAAGATCGATCCGGTTACCAACAACCTCGTCAGAGATGGTGTAACCAATATTATGAACCCCTATGACCAGTATGCTCTGGAAACGGCTCTGCAGCTGAAAGACGAACTGGGTGCTCATGTAACTGTCATCACCATGGGACCGCCCCATGCTGAATCCGTCCTGAGAGACTGCCTGGCTGTTGGCGCTGATGAAGCCAAACTGGTCAGCGACAGAGCTTTCGGCGGTGCTGATACCCTGGCTACTTCCGCAGCCATGGCCAACACCATCAAACATTTCGGCATTCCTGATCTGATCCTCTGCGGCCGTCAGGCAATCGATGGGGATACTGCCCAGGTTGGTCCTGAAATCGCTGAACATCTGGATCTGCCCCAGGTTACCGCTGCTCTGAAGGTTCAGGTCAAAGATGACACCGTCGTGGTTGACAGAGACAACGAACAGATGTCCATGACCTTCACCATGAAGATGCCCTGCGTAGTAACCGTAATGCGCAGCAAGGATCTTCGTTTTGCCAGCATCAGAGGCAAAATGAAAGCCAGAAAGGCTGAAATCCCTGTTTACACCGCCGCTGCCCTGGAAATCCCTCTGGACATCATCGGCAAGGCCGGCTCTCCGACTCAGGTTATGAAGAGCTTCACTCCGAAAGTGACCCAGGTACACGGCGAAATCTTCGACGATGAAGATCCTGCTGTTGCAGTCGATAAGTTGGTTAACAAACTGATCGAAGACAAGATTATTACGAAGTGAGGTTGGGTATAAATGGCTAACACGAAAGGTTTAAAGACCGGTAACGAAAAAGATTTATGGGTCTATGTTGAACATTACAAAGGCGAACCTGTCCATGTTGTATATGAACTGCTGGGTGAATGCCGGAAACTGGCTGACAAATGCAACCAGAAACTGGCTGCTGTCCTGATCACTGACGATGCCAAAGACGTTCCGTCCAAACTGATTGCCCGGGGCGCTGATCTGGTCTATGTGTGCCAGGATCCTGCTTTCAAATATTATTCCACTGACGAATACACCAATGCTTTCTGCGAAATGATCGATGCTTACCAGCCCTCCGCTGTATTCATCGGTGCCACCAACGACGGCCGTGACCTGGGGCCCCGTATCGCTGCCCGGGTGAACACTGGTCTGTGCGCAGACTGCACCATCCTGGACGCTGAAGAAGACGGCCTGATCGAATGGACCCGTCCTGCTGCCGGTGGTAACATCATGGCTACCATCCTGTGCAAAGAACATCGTCCTCAGATGGGTACCGTTCGTCCCAAGACCTTCAAGGCTATGGAACCCGATGCTTCCCGTACCGGCGAAGTAATCAACTACACCCTGAAGAACCATGTGGATGACCGGGTAACCTGCATCCGCAGAGAAGAAGTGGTCAGCGAAGGGGAAATGGCCATCGACGATGCACCGTTCGTATGCTCCGGCGGCCGCGGCATGAAAGCCAAAGAAAACTTCTCCCTGCTGTATGACCTGGCCCATGTACTGGGCGGCGCCGTAGGCGGCAGCCGTGCTGCAGTGGATGAAGGGTTCATCGAACATCCTCGGCAAGTGGGTCAGTCCGGTAAAACCGTTACCCCGAAGATTTACTTCGCCTGCGGTATTTCCGGTTCTGTACAGCACAAAGCCGGCATGAGCAAATCCGATACCATTGTCTGCATCAACAAGGATCCGGACGCTCCTATGTTCGAGATCTCCAAATATGGTATCGTTGGCGATGCTCTGAAGATTCTGCCTCTGCTGACTGCAAAGATCAAAGCCTTCAAAGAATCCTAATTTCACAAACGGAACTGAAAAGTCCGGGCTTATTACAAGTCCGGACTTTTTTTGGAAAAAGTACATGATGCTTTTCCCGGAACCATCATGGATATTTCAGAGGGGGAACATTTCATGAAGAAAACGAAAATCATCTGCACCCTGGGACCGGCCACCGACAAAAAAGACCTGCTGGTGGATATGATCAAATCCGGCATGGACCTGGCCCGGTTCAACTTCTCCCATGGCTCTCACAGCGAATGTGAAGCCCGGCTGAACCTGCTGAAAGAAGCGGAAAAGGAAGCAGGCCGGCTGGTAGGGTATGTGGCGGATACCAAAGGGCCGGAAATGCGCCTGGGGCTGTTCAAGGGGGACAAGACCACCCTGGTGCCCGGCCACGAATTCACCCTGACCATCGACGATGTGGAAGGGACTGCGGAAAAGGCCCATGTGAACTATAAGGGCCTGCCGGAAGAAGTGAAGCGGGGGGATACCATCCTCCTGAACGACGGGAAACTGTCCCTGGAAGTCCAGTCCACCACCGACCGGGAAATCCACACCCTCGTGGTGAACGGCGGGGAAATCTCATCCCGGAAACGGGTGGCCGTCCCCGGAGCCTTCCTGAAACTGCCCTTCCTGTCCGATGCGGATGTTTCCGACATTACCTTTGCGGCCCAGCACGGCATGACCTATGTGGCCGCCTCCTTTGTCCGGAATGCCCACGACGCCATGGAAATCCGCCGTCTCCTGGAAAGACTGGGGTCTCCCATGGGGATCATCGCCAAGATCGAAAACCAGGAAGGGGTGGACAACATCGACGAAATCCTCCAGGTGGTGGATGGAGTCATGGTGGCCCGTGGGGACCTGGGGGTGGAAATCCCCATGGAAGACGTGCCTATTGTCCAGAAGCAGATCATTGCCAAATGCAACGCCCTGGGCAAGCCGGTGGTCACTGCCACCCAGATGCTGGAAAGCATGATTACCAACTACCGGGCCACCCGGGCAGAAGCCAACGATATTGCCAACTCCATTTTTGACGGCACCGACGCCATTATGCTCAGCGGGGAAACCGCCTCCGGGGCTTATCCTCTGGAAGCCGTCCAGACCATGGCCCGGATTGCCAAACGGACGGAAGAAGCCATCGACTATGTAGGGGTGTTCCAGCACAAGGGCATCGGGGCCCAGGTCCAGATGACCGACGCCATCAGCCACGCTACCGTCCAGATTGCCCAGGAACTGGAAGCCAACGCCATCATGTCCATTACCGAAAGCGGCTACACCGCCCGTATGGTGGCCAAATACCGTCCCAAAGCCCATGTGCTGGGGGTTTCTCCCAAAGAGGAAAGCCTGCGGCGGATGAACCTGTACTGGGGCGTGACCCCCCTGAAAGGGGAAAACAAAGCCAGTACCGATGCCCTGATCGAAGCGTCCCTGAAGAACGCCTTGGATGCAGGGTTGATCAAGAAAGGGGATTCCCTGGTGGTCACCGCCGGCATGAACGTGGGCAAAGTGGGCAGCACCAACCTGATCCAGGTGGTCAATGTAGGCCAGAAGATCGTATCTGGCCAGGGCATCGGCAAGAAAGCCGCCAGTGGCATTGTCCTGCGGGTGGAAAAGAAAGCAGACCTGGACCAGTTCAAACCGGGCATGATCCTGGCCGTAGCCGCCCTGGAAAATGAAATGGGCACCTGTGCCGCCCAGGCCGGAGGCATCATCGCCGAAGAAGGCGGCTTCACCTCCCCGGCTGCCATCATCGGCATCAACTACGGCATCCCGGTGATCGTAGGAGCCAAAGGAGCCATGGAAGCCCTGGAAACCGGCGACCTGGTAACCCTGGACGTAACCACGGGGAGCGTGTATGCAGGGAAGATCAATGTGAAATAACTGGTACTGTTGCATGGGCAACAGTACCGTCAGCAGTCAGCTGTCAACGGTCAACGGCCGTTGGAGACAAAAAATCCTGCCGATTGGGGCAGGATTTTTTGTTTTGATTTCAAACGGTTCCGGCTCTTTGCCCTCGGCTGGCCGGTGAGAACCTGTAGGGGCGGACCCAGGGTCCCGCCTGGTCCGTCCGTTTCTGGAGGATCTCAAAGAGGGGGTTGAGAATCAGTTCACTGGTCATTATAATAAATAAGATAGATTCATTCTGAACCCGCAGGGGCTGCTCCTGCGGAACCATATTCCTGTAAACCTGCAAAGGAGCTTTCTGTGAAACAGCGCAATCTTGTATTCGACAACCTCCGGGGCATCTGCATGCTGGGGGTCATTGCCATCCATGTGGGGAGCATGGCGGTCAGCGACGCCGTGGCTTCCCCGTTTCTGGTGCTCATCACCAACATCCTGAGCCGCTACAGCGTACCGGCCTTCTTTTTCATCTCCGGCTACGGGCTGTTCTACAGCAAGCCTCTGGAGCAGCCCCTCCGGTATGGGAGCTTTGTGAAGAAACGGATGAAAAGCATCGGCCGTCCCTATCTGCTGGCGTCCCTGCTGTACCTGTGCTACTACGCCTTTTTGAACCGGGACATGAGCGTGCTGGATCCTTCCAACATCCTGTTTTCCCTGTTCTTCGGCACTGCCCAGTACCACATCTATTTCCTGGTGATCCTGATTTGGTTCTACCTGCTGTTCCCTCTGTGGCGGGCCCTGATGAGAGGAATGGAAAAAATCGGCTTGAAGCTGGCACTGCCTCTGCTCTTTGCCGCCCAGGTGCTGCTGTTTGAGGGAAATTTCCGGTTCTGGACCTATCCGGAATGGATTGCTTCCAGCCCGGCTCTGCTGAATCTGTGCAATTACCGGCTGAACTATTTCCCGTTTTTCTATCTGTTCATCTTCATGCTGGGCGGGGTGATTGCCCGGCATTATGACAGCTTCCAGCAGCTGATCACCCGACAAAAGGCCCTGCTGACGGCGTTCTTTGCCGCCAGCGCCGGGCTCAACACCTGGCTTTTTTACCGGTGGACCTTCAAATGGCAGATGCCCTATGAAAGCACCGTGAACTACCTTCAGCAGTTGAGTCTGCCGGGGCTGGTCTACACCATTGCTTCCGTACTCTTTTTCAGCATGGTGATCCAAAGCGGCCGCTATCCTCTGAAAAAAGCCCTGAAGGGCATGAGCGACCGTTCCTTCATCATCTACCTGATCCACCCGGTGTTCATCGATCAGCTGGAATATGGATTAAACCGGACCGTTGGGATGCAGCGGGTTCCCATGGAAGCGTTCTATCTGGCAGTGCTGCTGCTGTCCTGGGGATGTGCGGAGCTCTGGCACCGATTCCGGGCGGCAAAAGCCTGAAATGGCTGCTGGGGCCTTTTTCCTCCAGCACAAAAATGAAAGGAGCCGATTACTTTGTCCCATTCTCTTCCTCTTCTGGTCCGGGGCGGTCTGCTGCTGGCCGTTGGGGTGCTCAGTCAGCAGCTGCGGCTGGTGCTGCCTTTGCCGGTGCCGGTGATGACCCTGCTTATCGGAACCCTGGTGAACGCCACGCTGGTGCTGGCGGGCCGGTTCACCACCCGGGTGCTGGCCTGGACCATCTGCTGGGCGCTGGCCATAATCGCCTTTTTCCAGGGGCACATCCTGGGCCCGGTGGTGCCGGTGATCGCCCTGGGCAACGGCATGTACGTGGAACTGACCCGGGGTGCCGTCCGGGGGCCGGCCCTGTACCTGGGGGCCCCGCTGGGGAAGACCCTGGTCCTGGGCATCGGCATGGTGGGGGCTCTCCATCTGCTCCAGCTGCCCTGGGGGGCCGTTGCCAAAACCCTGGCCCTGTTCCTGCCCCTGCAATTGGCCACCGGGGTCCTGGGCCTGATGCTGGCCAAAGGGGTGGAACAACGGCTCCAGCCCGTCCGGCCCCCGGTACAGCCCCGGACCATAGCCCGGAACAGCCGGAAAAAAAGAAAAAAGTTATAGAAGATATTGTATGGAATGTAACAAAACTGTGGATTTTTTTCGGCGGCTGGTGTATAGTAGAGGATATTAACAAAGGGCCCTCCGGGCGGCCGGGGAAGGGCGGGCCTGCGGCACGCCCCTACGCCGTTGCGAGCGGTTGTTGGGACAGTTTGTCGATGGTCCGACCCCAACGTCCGTAGGGGCTCGCCAAAGGCAAGCCCGTCCCGGCCTCCCGGAGGGAAATCTGTTCCCAGCCAAACGCAGCAGCGTTTCTGGATTTAGCGGGCCTCCCAGCGTGAGGCCCCTACGGTTTTTATACGCTCATAAGAACTTGGACGAAGGACAAGTTCTGTCCAGGGGCCCGAGACTCGAGGACCCGAGACCAGGGGCGCCAGCCCCTTACAAAAGGAGTTCAATCATGCAAATCATAGTTGTAGGGTGCGGCAAAGTGGGGCGGAGCATCATTTCCCAGCTCACCCAGGAAGACAACAACGTGACCGTCATCGATATCAACCCCACCATCATCCGGAACATTTCCACCAATTACGATGTAATGGGGATCGTAGGCAACGGTTCCAGTTTCAACATCCTGGCCAAAGCCGACCTGGAACATACGGACATGCTCATTGCCGTCACCGAAAGCGACGAGGTGAACCTGCTTACCTGCGTCATTGCCAAACTGAACAACCACCAGTGCCACACCATCGCCCGGGTCCGCAGCCCCCATTATTCCGACGAACGCCACTACCTCCAGAAGGGCCTGAACCTGTCCATGACCATCAATCCGGAAATGGAAGCCGCCAAGGAAATCTCCCGGCTGCTGAACTTTCCCTCCGCCATTGAGATCGTCAGCTTCGCCAAGGATCGGATCGACATGCTCCGGTTCCGGGTACCCCAGTCTTCCGTGCTCATCGGCCGGTCTCTGAAGGACATTGCCGACCTGACGGAGAACGTTCTGGTGTGCATCATCGAACGGAACAGCAACATCCTGGTCCCGGACGGGAACACGGTGATCCAGGAAGGGGACATCCTGACCATCATCGCCATGCCCCGGGATGCCCAGGCCTTCTTCAAGAAAATCGGCGTCCGCACCAACAAATGCAAAAACGTCATGATCGTAGGGGGCGGCCAGCTCAGCTATTACCTGGCCAAAATGCTCCTGAAGAGCCACACCGATGTGACCATCATCGAACGGGATATGGCCCGGTGCGAAGAACTGGTGGAAGCCCTGCCCGGGGCCACCATCGACTGCGGGGACGGCACCGAAGAAGAACTGCTGAAGGAAGAGCATCTGGAAAGCATGGACGGCTTCGTGGCCTGCACCGGCATGGACGAAGTGAACGCCATCCTGTCCCTGTATGCCATGAAGCATGTGACCAAGAAAGTGGTTACCAAGGTGAACCATGTGGACTTCGGGGACGTGATCGAAGGGCTCCAGCTGGACAGCATCGTCAACCCCAAACAGCTTACTGCCCAGCAGATCGTCCAGTATGTCCGGGCTGCCGGCAACAGCATGGAATCCAATGTGGAAACCCTGTACCGGCTCATGAACGGACGGGTGGAGGCCCTGGAATTCCTCCTGGACAAAAAATCTCCTTTGATTGGGCCCAAACTGGCGGAAATGAAGATCAAGAAGAACGTGCTGATCGCCGGCATCGTCCGGGAAGGGAAGCTGATCATTCCCGGTGGCCAGGACGCCTTCCAGGTGGGGGATACGGTGATCGTGGTCACCACCCATCTGGGCTTCCACGATATGGAAAACATCCTGGAATAAAGGAGACGGAGCTGTATGAATTATCCTGTGATCGGGCAGGTGCTCAGCTGGATCCTCTGTACCGAGGGGGCCCTGATGCTGCTGCCCTGCATCATTTCCCTCATTTATCGGGAAGACCAGGGAATGATCTATTTCGCCCTGGCCATCCTGGCCATTGCCCTGGGGTACCTTACCGGCCGGCGGAAGGTGAAAAACAAGGCCATCTACCAGCGGGAAGGGTTCGTGGCCGTGGGCCTGTCCTGGGTCCTCCTGAGCCTCTACGGAGCCATTCCCTTTGTGCTCACCGGAGAGATCCCCTGCTATGTGGATGCGGTGTTTGAAATCGTTTCCGGGTTCACCACCACCGGGTCATCCATCCTCAGCGATGTGGAGGCCCTGTCCCATACTTCCCTGTTCTGGCGGAGCTTTTCCCACTGGATCGGGGGCATGGGGGTGCTGGTGTTCATCCTGATGCTGATCCCCACAAATAGGGGCGGCACCCAGATGAACCTGATGAAGGCGGAAAGCCCGGGCCCGGACGTGTCCAAATTCGTGCCCCGGGTGCGGAACACCGCCATTGTGCTCTACAAGATCTACCTGGGTATGACCCTCATTATGATCGCCCTGCTGGCCCTTACCGGCATGAACTGGTTCCATAACCTGTGCATCACCTTCGGCACCGCCGGCACCGGGGGCTTCGGCATCATCAATGACAGCTGCGCCAGCTACACCCCCATCCAGCAGTGGATCATCACCCTGTTCATGATCGCCTTCGGGGTGAACTTCGGCTTCTATTATCTGTTCCTGATCACCCGCTTCAAGGAAGCCTTTGCCATGGAAGAAGTCCGGGCTTACCTTGGCATCATCCTGGCCTCCGGCCTGGCCATTGCCTGGCAGATCCGGGACCGGTTCGAGACCCTGGAGGAAGCCCTCCGGGCGTCCTTCTTCCAGGTGGGGAGCATTATGACCACCACCGGCTACAGCAGTGTGGATTTCGACCTGTGGCCCAGCTTCTCCAAATGCATCCTGGTCCTTTTGATGATTGTGGGGGCCTGCGCCGGCAGCACCGGCGGCGGGGTGAAGGTAAGCCGGGTGGTGCTCACCTGCAAATCCATCTTCCTGGAACTGGGCCAGGTGCTCCATCCCCATGGGGTCCAGCGGATGCGTATGGACGGGAAGACCGTGGACAGCAAAATGCTCAATTCCATCTACATCTTCCTTACCACCTATTTCCTGATCTTCTTTCTGTCCGTACTGGCCGTCAGCCTGGACGGGTTCAATTTTGAGACCAACTTCACCGCCGTGGCCGCCACCTTGAACAACATCGGTCCCGGCCTGGCCGGAGTAGGCCCCACCCGGAACTTCTATGCATACAGCCACTTGTCCAAACTGATCCTGATCTTTGACATGCTGGCCGGCAGACTGGAACTGCTGCCCATGCTGATCCTGTTCTATCCCAGAACCTGGACGAAAAATTAAGGGTCTGCTGCAGGGCAGCAGACCTGTAACGAGGTATCAACCATGTTCGATCTTCACTCTCACATCCTGTACAACATCCCCGGGGACGACGGGGCCCGGGATCGTTCCATGTCCCTGGCCATGCTGCGCCAGGCGGCGGAGGCAGAGACCGGGGACCTTTTTGCCACCCCCCATTTCCACCGCCAGGGCATCTGCCCGGACTGGGATACCATCACGGAACGGCTGTCCCAGCTCCAGCAGGCTGCGGACGAGGCCCGGATCCCCATCCGCCTCCACCCGGGGGCCGAGGTAAGCCTGGATGCAGACACCCTCAACTACCTTCCCGGGCCCGGGGAAAGCAAAGCCTACTGCCTGGCCGGCACCGCCTACCTTCTGGTGGAACTGCTGCCCACCGCCGCTCCCCTGGAAACCTGGAACCTGCTGTACCAGCTCCAGCTCCGGGGCTATCTGCCCATCCTGGCCCATCCGGAACGATACCGGCACATCATGTCCCATCCCGATGCGGTCCGCCAGTGGGTGGAGAAGGGGATTCTGCTCCAGAGCAACTGGGGCAGCTTCACCGGGGATTTCGGAGAATCCGCCCTCCGCAGCGTCCATTGGCTCTTGGACCGGGGGATGATCCACTTCCTGGGCAGCGATGCCCATCGGACCGACTGGCGGAATCCTGACACCCGGAAGGCCCGGGAAGCCGTCCTTGCCCTGGCCGGGGGAGCGGATTTCCTGGCCTCCTGCGACGGCCACAGCCGGCTCCTGACCCAGGGGAAGGTGTTCTACCCCGACCCGCCCCATGAGCCCGTACGGAAAAAACGGGGGTTCTGGGCAAAAATTTTTGGCTGAACCCTATTCAGGGAGGATTTTTACCCACTGTTTTTTGTACAATAAAAGCAGATGGAAAACTTCCCCTCCCTGGAAGGGTTCCCTGGTAAAAAAAAGCAACAAAATACACTTAAAAATCATCAATTTTCGATTAAAATTCACCTGGTTTTCAAATTTGTTGAATTTGAGTTGCAGACGGTCCATTCTTTTGCTATACTACTATATATCTAATTATACGGAAGTATATGGTATATTGGACAGTTGCCTGTAAAGGAAGAACAAATGCGGTCTTCCGTCAACTGAATAAAGAACTTGCGAACAACTTTTCGGGGGGGTACAGGCGTTTACTTGTGCCCCTCTTGCTTTGTGACAAAACAGAATGATTTTCCTGTACAAATATTGGTATTTACAGAAATACTTTTCTGCAAGAAACCAACGACTCCAAGGAGGCTCCATGAAGAAGAAAATCCTGGCCATGGCCTTTGCTCTGGCTTCCCTGGCCCTTCCTGCCGGGGCGGAAGAATACACCCTGCGCCCGGGGGATCAGCTGAATATCGTCGTCATCCAGGAGCAGGACATCAGCTCCAATCTCCAGAATTCCCAGGAAACACCCTACACCGTCCGGCCCGACGGCACCGTATCCTTTCCTCTGGTGGGGGAAATCAACGCCAGCGGCATGACCGTGGACCAGTTCACCCGGTATCTCCGGAATGGACTCTCCCGGTACTATGTGGAACCGGACGTCACCGTGAACATTGTGAAACTGGGGGGCATCCGGGTCCATGTATTTGGAGAAGTGAAGAAGCCCGGCACCTATGAACTTACCAAGGGCCACACCATTATGGACGCTCTGGGGGCTTCCGGGGGCTTTACCTGGGATGCGGCCAAGAAGAAGGTGTTCCTGATCCACCAGGATGACACCAACAAGGCCATCAAGATCAACCTGAACAATATGCTGAAAACCGGCAACCTGAAGGACAACCTGGTCCTGAAGGAAGGGGACATCCTGTATCTCACCAAGAACGGCCGGATCGACTTTGCCCGGGATATTGCTCCGTTCCTCAGCGGTGCTTACATGATTTCGGAAATCAAGGACAACAACGATTAAAAGGAGAAACCATCTTGAACGAACAGGAAATCGATTTGCGGGAACTGTGGCAGATCGTCCGGACCAACCAGAAAACCATCGCCAAGATCACTGGCGGGTTCCTGGGCCTGGCCGTGGCCTATCTGCTCATTGTCCCCAATACCTACCAATCCACCGCCCTGCTGCGGATCAAACAGGAAAAAGGCCTGTCCAGTTCCGTTATGGAACAGCTGCCCCTGGGCAACGCCCAGCTCACCAAACAGCAGATGAACACCCATGCGGAAATCCTCAAAAGCCGCCATGTGGTGATCCCGGTGATCGAACAGACCGAAGAAGAAAAAGACGGCAAGTATCCCCGGTACGAGGATTATGTGAAAACTCACATCATCACCAAGCCCTACAAGGATACGGAAATTCTGGAAGTGGATGTAACCGGCAAGACCCCGGAACAGGCCCAGGAAGCCAACCAGCTCCTGGTCCAGGGGTTCCTGGACCGGCTGACGGAGCTGTCCCATGCGGAATCCGCCGCCACCCGGGAATTTTTGGAACAACGGGTGAAATCTTCCAAAAAAGAGCTGGATGATGCGGAAACCAAACTGAAAAACTACCAGGTGAAGCACAAGATCTTCTCCACCGACAACCAGATGAAGAGCCTGGCGGAACGGATCACCGACCTGGACAAAGTCAAGGCCCAGAACAAACTGGATATGGAAACCGCCCAGGCCGCCCTGGGGTCCATCAACGACCAGCTGTCCGGAGCCGGGGCCTCCCTGGCCGACAGCCCTTCCATCCAGCAGGCCAAGAACAAGCTGGTGGATCTGGAAACCCAAAAGGCCGGTTACACCGGAAAATACACCAGCGAGAACCCTAAAATGAAGGAAATCAACCGGCAGATCGGGGCCGCCCGCTACAGTCTCCGCCGGGAGATCCAGGCCATCATCGCCCAGAAGGCGCCCTCTTCCAGCACCGTCCAGCAGAAGCTCCTCAGTGACAAATTCACCAACGAAGCCCTGATTGCCGTGGCCCAGGGGAAGAATTCCGCCATCGACCAGCTGGAAAAGAAGAACGCTGACGAAATCGCCAAGCTGCCCCAGACCCAGCAGGGTTACCTGCAGGTGAAACGGGATGCGGACGTGGCCCAGGAAATCTACGTGATGCTGGCCAAACGGCTGGAAGAAGCCAAAGTGGCGGAAGTGATGGTGCCTACCGAAGTCCAGGTGGTGGACGAGGCCACCCTGCCGGACAAACCCATCAAACCCCGGAAGCTGCTGACCCTGGTGCTGGCCCTGTTCCTGGGTCTCTTTGGAGGCACCGGCTACACCATCGCCCGGACCCTGCTGAACCGGAAAATCCGTACTGCTGCTGACGTGGAACAGTATCTGGAACTGCCCGTCCTGGGGGTGATCCCGGAAGCGGGAGACCATAAACAGCCGGAAGAAGAAGGATTCTGGGCCGGCCTGCGGAGGAAATTATGGAAGAAATAAAACTCATTGTGGAAAATGACCCCAAGTCTCCCATTGCGGAAACCTACCGGGCCATCCGGACCAACCTCCAGTTTGCAGGAGCCGGTCAGGACCTGAAATACATCTGCTTCACCTCCAGCGTCCCTGGGGAAGGGAAATCCACCACCATTTCCAATATGGCCCTGACCCTGGCCCAGGACGGGAAAAAAGTCCTCCTGGTGGACTGCGACCTGCGGAAGCCGGTCCAGCACAAGAACTTCGGGGTCATCAACCAAGGGGTCACCAACTGCCTGGCCCAGGGAGTCCCCTTTGCCCAGGTGGTCCATCCGGAAGTGTTCCCCAACCTGGATCTTTTGACCAGCGGCCCGGTGCCGCCCAATCCCTCCGAGCTTATCGGATCGGAAAAAATGGAACAGCTGCTGGACCGGGTGGGCAAAGCCTATGACTATGTGCTCATCGACCTGCCCCCGGTGCTGGCCGTTACCGATGCCGCTCTGTTGGGGAACCTGGCCGACGGCGTGGTTCTGGTGGTCCGTTCCGGCATGGTGGCTCCCGAAGAAGTCCAGGAAGCCAAAAAACGTCTCCAGGCCGGCAAAGCCAACATCCTGGGGGTCGTCTTAAACGGCGTTCCCCAGCAGCACAAAGGCTACGGATACGGCTATTACTATTACGATTATTACGATGAGAACCATGTGAAGCATCACAAGAAAAAGGGGAAGCGGGAAGAATAACCCGTAGGGGCCGCACGCCGGGCGGCCCGCTTTCTATACTGTACCCATAAGTGTGGACACTTTTTA
>NZ_FR902040.1:12859-15164 GCF_000437815.1 Acidaminococcus sp. CAG:542 | reverse complement strand
CCGCTGACCGCGACCAAAGGGGCTGTCCATTCGGCAGCCCCTTTCCTGTATAGTCACCCGTATCTTTTCATGGTATAATAAAACTGTAAACTGACAATTTGGCTCACCATTCTACCCAGCAGCGGATGATGACAATGCCTGTAAGGGAGTGTATGCTATGGACGAAGACAGGATGGGGTTGGACCTGTTCCGGGATGTGCCGGCGGCCTATGCGGTGTTCCAGGTGATCCCCAATGAGGGGGGATCTGGAGCCATGGATGCCCGGTATGTCTATGTGAACCAGCTGTACTGCACCATTGCTGGCCGCGCCCCCAAGGATCTTTTGGGACACCGGTTCTTTGAGGTGTATCCCCAGGGGAACCCTTTGTGGATGGACTGCTGCCACCGGGCGGTGATGGAACAGACGGAAATCCGCAGCAGACTGTATGAGGAGAGCATCGGCCACTGGCTGGACTTTGCCGTAAAGCCCCTGGAGAACCATCCAGGGTGGGTGGCTTTTGTATTCATGATCGCGGACCGGGAACGGGAAGAGAGCCACGCCATGCGCCGGGGGATGATGACCGATGACGTGATCCTCCGGATCTTCCGGATCCTCAATGGAGAGGAAGGGTATGAGGCTTCCATGGACCATGCCCTGGAAGCCCTGGGAGAAATGATCCACCCGGATCGGCTGTATGTGCTGGAAACCGACGGGAAAACCGTCTCCAACACCTTTGAATGGTGCGCCCCGGGAATTGAACCGGAAATCCAGACCCTGCAGAACAAGGATTATCAGCTGTACATGGGAGGCTGGAGCCAGTTCCTGGAAAGTTCCACCTGTGTGCTGATTGAAGACATCGAACTGCTGCGGGAAGATGATCCGGTGGACTACGAGAACCTGAAGCGGCAGAACATCCAGCGGCTGATCGCTGCGCCCTTTTACCTGCAGGGACAGATCGTGGGCTTTTTGGGAGCGGACAATTACGAGGTAAATGACCTGATCAACACCCGGGAAGTGCTGGAAACCATTTCCTATTTCCTCAGTTTCAAGATCCGGAACCACAAGCTGGTGAGACAGCTGGAGCATATGAGCCGGTACGACGTCCTTACCGGGGTCCACAACCGGAACGCCCTCCAGGAGACTCTCCACAGCCTGGCCCGGCGGAATCGTCCCCTGGGGGTGATCTACGCCGATGTGAACGGTCTGAAAGCCACCAACGACCAAAAGGGCCACCGGGCCGGGGATGAACTGATCCGCCGGGCTGTCGGGGTTTTGGTCCGGAACTTTTCCCGGGAGCAGGTGTTCCGGGAAGGGGGAGACGAATTCGTCGTGCTGGCCCGGAACCTGGGGAAACGGGAATTTTCCCGCCGGGTGGAGCAGATCCGCCGGGAACTGGCTGAAGACCCGGAACCCATCCTGGCTGTAGGGTCCCTGTGGCTGGAGGATTCCGCCCACATCCGGCAGGCCATCCGCCAGGCTGACCGGGAAATGTACCAGGACAAGGCCGCCTATTATGCTCTTCACGAAAGAAGGCACAAAGGCTTGGAAGAGCGGAAGGGGTAGACCTCTTCCTTGACCCGGCCCCACATCCACGGGTATAATAAAGAAAGCCGCGCTTTTTGAGGCGTGGGCTTTCTTTTTATTTGTCAAATTACTCTTATATTTTATTTTTGGAGGTCACACCATGAAATCGCCGAAAAAGCCAAAATCTCCTGTTATACCCTCCTCCCTGACCGTTTCTGAAGAGGAACTGGAGAATATCAACGACCGGTATCTGCAGCTGATCTATGAAACCACCCCGGTGGAAGTGCTGCTGAAGCCCATGAAGGGGAACAGCCGGAAATACCGGAAATACATTATCCAGCTGGGGAAACTGGACAAACGGTCCCCCCGGGTCCGGGAAAAAATCGTCCCCTTTGCGGTGGAACTGTACAAGGAAGGGGACCGGATCTACCGGGACATTGCCGCCTATACCTTCCAGGCCTTCCTGGGCCAGGTATGCCGGAACCTGCAGCAGATTGTAGGGAAGGATCCGGAGAATATCAGGAAAATCTGCAAATACAGCCCGGATGCCATGGCGGAACTGCTGCTGAAATATGGACGGATCTGCCAGAATAAAAAGCAGCCCTTCCGTCCCAATGCCCTGTGGATGGTACTGGAAATGGCCGGAATGCCCTATCCGGAAGGGAAACAGCACCAGGCGGAATCCCTGCTGAAGAAGAAGGAAAAGGAGGCCCGGGAAACCCAGGACTCCAAAGAGAAGAAAGGGGCCAAAGAGAACAAGGAAGCCAGGAACAGCAAAGAAAATAAAGATAGTAAAGATAA
>NZ_FR902040.1:9992-12768 GCF_000437815.1 Acidaminococcus sp. CAG:542 | reverse complement strand
GAAAACCGGGAACCGGAAGCTTCCCCGGAAGAAGCCACGGAAGAACCGGCCTCCCGGAAGACCCGGAACATCCGGAACCGGGACAAGGCCGCCCGGAACCGCCGGGGGAAGAAGAACGCCGCTCCGGAACCGGCCCCGGAAGAAACACCGGCTCCGGCAGAAGAGGCAGCACCGGAAGAAACAGCCGCCCCGGCCCAGCCGGAAGCCCCGGAAACTCCTGCTCCGGAACCCCGGAACACCCCGGCTCCCCAGCCGGAAGCCGCCCCGGCACCGGCAGAACCGGCCCCGGCTCCTGCCGAACCGGCCGCTCCGGCGGAACCGGAAGAAGAACCCTTCACCACCTATGTGGGCCGGATCAACATTGTGGACAGCTTCTACAACTTCACCCCCATGGGGGTATGGGAACAGGGAACCTACCGGGCCCTGACCCCGGAAGAAATCGATGCCCTGATCCCCCGGGCGGAACAGTACAAGAACATCAACCTGTGGTACAGCCTCCACAGCGACCAGAAATACATGGAAGAACACTTCCACGAAAACGATATCGTCTTCCTGGACCTGGGACCCCATTCCCTGGTGGAAAACAAGGACAGCCAGGGGAATCTCCGGTCCACCGCCTACCGGGTGTTCTGCATCGACGCCCTGAAGGACGGCCGTCTCCGGTTCCCCTTTGGGGAAGGGCTCTATGAACAGGTGCCGGAGACCCATCTCCTGGATCCTCTTTCCATGGATACGGTGCTCCGGCTCCAGGAACCGGGCCTTTTCGCCGGCAAGCAGATCCTGCTCCAGCTCCGGGACGGGTGGATCGCCGGGCCCTATGAGGTTCAGAAGAACATCCGGTTCGGCTTCTTCCTCCAGAGCGATGTGCCGGAAAACCAGTACCTGTTGACCGCCTGCCCGCCGGAAGCCTGGCAGCCCGTCACCTTCTACCCGGCAGAAGGCACCTGGGCCAGCCGGCAGGAAAAGACGGAATGGGTGTTCTGGCACCGGGTGCCCGGGTCTCCCTCCCAGCTGGTGGACCGGGTGCCGGACGAAGTGCTCCTCCGGAGCCTGGTGAAATCCGTCCAGGTGGACGAAGGGGACCTGGTGAAGCCCGGGGTGCTGAAAAGCTTCCTGGAACGGGAAAAGACCCAGCTGTTCAGCGGCCTCCCGACCCACATCCGCCAGGGACGGATCGCCCGGCTGGAAGCCATCCTGGAAGGGGACGACGCTGCCCGGGAAGGGTATGAACAGGTGGGGGACTTTCTCTACCGGCATCTGCTGGAAAACCTGAACAAGCGGTGGAGCCAGGACTTCATCACCGCCCTTTTGGAACGGTATCCGGACATCTGGCAGGACCTGGGCAGTGCCAAAGGGCTGCCCGCCCGTACCCGGAAGGCCCTGGCCCAGGCGGAACAGCGGAAGAACCAGAAGCCCCGGCCCCAGAGCCCGGAAGCACTGGCGGAAGCCATCAACAGCCTGCCTGCCTCCGGCACCAACAACCGGAAGGCCCTGGACTATCTGATCACCGCCATCCAGAAGGAACGGCCCCAGTACAGCCGGAACCTGATCCTGAACCTGCTGATCTGCACCCACCAGGGGTTCCTTACCGTATTCTCCGGGGCTCCCGGCAGCGGCAAGACCTCCTTCTGCAACCTGTTGGGGAAGGTGCTGGGGCTCACCCAGTTCGACCGGAAGATCGGGGAACAGGAATTCATGAGCACCGCCAACCGGTACATCCCGGTGTCCGTGGAACGGGGCTGGACCTCCAAACGGGACCTGATCGGGTACTACAACCCGCTGACCCGGACCTTTGAGGAAAGCAACCGGGACGTGTACGACGGGCTGAAGCTGCTGGACTGGGAAAAGACCCGGGGGATCCGCCAGTTCCCCTATTACATCCTGCTGGATGAGGCCAACCTGTCCCCCATGGAATACTACTGGGCGGACTTTATGAACGTGTGCGACGACTGGGACGGGGAACACACCCTGAGCCTGGGGTACAACCACCGGCTCCAGCTGCCGGAGACCCTCCATTTCCTGGCCACCATCAACAACGACCACACCACCGAGACCCTGTCTCCCCGGCTCATCGACCGGGCCTGGATCATCACCCTGCCCCGGACTGACGCGGTGCCGGAAATGACCCAGGGAATCAGCCAGGGGGATATCCAGCTGCTGTCCTGGAGCCAGCTGAAGAGCCTGTTCGACGTGGCGCCCCGGGAAAGCTGCCAGCTGACCAGTGTGGAACAGAACGTGTACGACCGGATCAAAGCCCGGCTGGCGGAACAGAACATCTACCTGAGCATGCGGATCGAGCTGGCCCTCCGCCGGTACTGGAAGGTGGCCGCCCGGCTCATGGAACCGGAAGACCACATCCGGCCCGGGATCATCGCCCTGGACTATGCGGTGGCCCAGAAGATCCTGCCCAAACTCAGCGGCAACGGGGCGGAATACGAAAAATGGCTGATCCAGTTCCGGGACGATTGTGAAGGCAACCGGATGGTCCAGAGTGCGGCCCTGCTGGACCAGATCCTCCAGTGGGGGAACCGGCGGATGAAGTTCTTCCAGTTCTTCCACTAAGATGGCCATGGAACAATTCATCCGTCTCCGGGAACAGAACGGAGAAGTCCTGACTCTGCCGGTGACCCGGGAGCCCCGTCCCCATTCGGCGGAACGGGTGCTGGCCGCCGCCGGTCACCAGGGGGTGCGGGAAAACCTCCACTACGACCTGGAACTGCCGGGAGACTGGGACTGCACAGGGGCCGGGGTATCCCTTAACGGGAAGCCCCTCAAC
>NZ_FR902040.1:7995-9910 GCF_000437815.1 Acidaminococcus sp. CAG:542 | reverse complement strand
CATATGGGGCTGGTGGAACTGGAAATCACCCTCCAGAAAGGGGAGGAGCCGGGAGAGACCTGGTACACGGACCTGCTGCCGGTACTGATCCAGCCTTCCCAGCAGCAGGAAAACCTGAAGGCCATGGTGGAATACATCTATGCCCACCAGGCGCCGCTTTTGCGGGATAAAGCCCCGGAGGGCACCGGCCCGGACAGCCGGAACGGGTTCCAGGATTTCCTGTCCCAGCTGACCCTGGCAGAGGAGATCCTCCAGGTGTATGAGGAAAGCTACGGGTATTTCAAGGCCAACTGCCGGCATACCCTGGAAACCGCCGAAGTGGTGGACTGGACGGAAAAGGTTCAGACTGTCAGCCCCCACACCCTCCAGTACCTGGTCCGGCACCCGGAATACCTCCGGGAGGCCCCTTTCGGGATCCAGGTGGGGGACAAGCACTACCTGCCGGAAAAACTCCTGATGACCCAGGACAAAATGAGCCGGGACGTGTACGAGAACCAGGTGGTCCTCAGCTTCCTCCAGCGGATGCTCTACGACATCGGGGAGGAGGGAAAGGAAATCCGGGCCCTGGTCCAGGGGCTGGACCTGCCGGAAGCCGACCGGGAGGGGTACCAGCTGTCCTCCCAGGTGCTCTACGCCAACGCCGCCCACATGCTGAAGGGCTTCCTGGAACGGTGCGATGAGGTGGAGGAGCGGCTCCAGGAAATGTTCGTGTCCTACCGGCAGATTTTGCCGGTGACCCTGCTGGACGCCAGCCAGATGCCGGAACCTACGGAGCCCTTTTTCCGGGTGCCCCAGTATTACCGGATCTATCTGTGCATCCACCAGTGGTACCAGAACACCTGCCGCCACTTTCCCCGGGAGCGGATGCTCCTCAATTTGTACGAAAACACCTTCGTGTTCGAGATCTACTGCCTGGCCCGGCTGCTCCAGGGGCTCCGGCAGGAAGGGTTTGTACTGGAGGAATGCCGCCGGAAGGTGTACACCCTGGGCAGCCGGAACCTGTACGACCATTCCGGGTACCAGAACGTGTACCGGCTGGAGCGGGGGGACGAGGAACTGCCCCTGTTCTTCCAGCCGGTGCTCACGGACCAGCCGGAACAGGGCCCGGGGGCCATCCACCTGTACCGGAACACCACCTACGCCTTCAAGCCCCTGGAAGAGGGCCATTATTACACCCCGGATTACCTGCTCCGGTGGAAGCAGGGGAACCGGGAGAACTACCTGATCCTGGACGCCAAGTACAGCTACCGGAAAAAAGTCCTCCAGGAACTGATGCCGGAAATGAGCTACAAATACCTGCTGTCTCTCAGCCCGGTGCCCTATGAAGAAAAGGGACAGCCGGTGGAAGTGGCGGTACGGGGCCTGGAGATCCTCTACGGCCTTACCCACGGAGAACAGCAGCTGGAAAGCTTCTACAACTGCCAGCTGCCGGTCAAAGAGATCCGCCCCGCCGCCAACGTGATTCCCTTCTCCGAAGAAGTGACCGAAGAAAACCAGCAGGAGAACATCCGGGAGCTGCTCCGGGAAGTGAGGGGGTAAGAGGCGGTCAACGGTCAGCAGCTGAAGGAGACCATTTGCCGGGGGCAAATGGTTTTGAACAGAGACGCAAAGAAAAAAGGAAACGGCGCCGAACGAAAAGCGGCGCCTAACCCACCACCATTGCGCAGGCGCAACGGTCCCCCGCCCTTGAAAAGGGCGGATATACGCTCGGGCTGACGCCCATTGCTTTTTTATCTCAAAGCAGAAGAGTTCTGTGCGGTTCTCAGCATCAAAACAAGGGGCCCTTGCGCCCCGCGTTTTTATCCGCCCTTTTCAAGGGCGGGGGACCAGCCCCAGGGCTGGTGGTGGGTTAGCAGCGGCAGCTGCGTTTCCGTTTCCTGCCAAACGCCAGCCGCGTTTGGCTTCCACCAGCCGC
>NZ_FR902040.1:0-7976 GCF_000437815.1 Acidaminococcus sp. CAG:542 | reverse complement strand
CGCGTTTGGCTTCCACCAGCCGCTGACCATTGACAATTGACCATTGACGGGGATGCTGCACGCATATTTTTCACGTGCAACATCCCCTTTTCGTGCATCTCCCGCCCATTTGTGATATGATAATATACTAGAGCATTATTTTTATTTGACAAAGGGGAATGACCATGACGAAACCTGCTTTTTATATTACGACGCCCATTTACTATCCCAGCGCCGACCTGCACATTGGACATGCCTACTGCACCACCATTGCCGACACCATCGCCCGGTACAAACGGGCCAACGGCTTTGATGTCCAGTTCATCACCGGCAGTGACGAACACGGGCTGAAGATCCAGCGGAAGGCGGAATCCTTCGGGGTAAAGCCCATTGAATACACCGACAAGATCGTGGCGGACTTCAAGAAGCTGTGGGAGATGCTGGGGGTCAGCTACACCTCCTTCGTCCGCACTTCCAGCCCGGAACACGAAAAGACCGTCCAGACCCTGCTCCAGAAGGTGTGGGAACAGGGGGACATCTACAAAAAAGACTACGAAGGCCTGTACTGCGTGCCCTGCGAATCTTTCTGGACCGAACACCAGGTGGAGGAAGCCGGGGGCGTGTGCCCGGACTGCGGCCGTCCTGTGGAAAAGATGAAGGAATCCAGCTATTTCTTCCGGATGTCCAAATATGCGGACCGGATCCTGGAATACATCGAGACCCATCCGGATTTCATCCAGCCTGTTTCCCGCCGGAACGAAATGATCAACTTCATCAAACAGGGACTGGAAGACCTGTGCATCAGCCGGAGCAGCTTCGACTGGGGCATCCAGGTGCCCTTTGACCCCAAACATGTGGTGTACGTGTGGTTCGATGCACTGCTGGCCTACTTCACCGGCATCGGCTTCGGTCAGGACATGGACAAATTCAACCGGTTCTGGCCGGCGGACCTCCACCTGGTGGGGAAGGAAATCGTCCGGTTCCATACCATTATCTGGCCGGCCATGCTGATGGCCATGGGCTTCGACCTGCCCAAGGAAGTGTACGGCCACGGCTGGCTGGTGGTAGACGGGGACAAAATGTCCAAGTCCAAGGGCAATGTGGTGGATCCGGTGCAGCCCATCAAAGAATTCGGCGCTGACGCCGTCCGGTATTTCCTGCTCCGGGAAATCAACTTGGGCAGCGACGGGAACTATTCCCGGAAGGGCCTGATCAAACGGTTCAACTCCGACCTGGCCAACGACCTGGGGAACCTCCAGTACCGGACCGTTTCCATGATCGACAAATACCACGGGGGCATCGTCCACAAGACCGTGGTGGACAGCGAAACCGATGAGAAGTTCCGCAGCCTGGCCGCCGAAACCCTGAAGAACTACCGGGCCGCCATGGACAGATACGCCCTCAACGACGGGATCAAGGCCATCTGGGCCTATGTGGGGGCCGCCAACAAGTACATCGACGAAACCACCCCCTGGATCCTGGCCAAGGATCCCGCCCAGGCCAAACGGCTGGAAGCGGTGATGTACAACCTGGCAGACGCGGTCCGGAACATCGCCATCCTGATCTCCTCCATGATGCCCTTCACCGCACCCAAGATCTTCGCCCAGCTGGGCCTGGAGACTCCGGAACAGTTCGACCTGAACGACGTGGCCTGGGGCAACTTCCCTGACGGCACCAAGGTGGCCAAGGGCCAGCCCATCTTCCCCCGGATCGAAGAAGAGGAAGAAGACAAGGCTCCGGAACCCAAAAAGGAAGCCAAACCGGCCAAAAAGGACAAGAAGGCGGAGAAAAAGGCTGAAGGGGTCGTGACCCCGGACCAGTGCACCATCGAAGACTTCGGCAAACTGGACCTGCGGGTGGGCACCATCCAGAAAGCGGAAAAAATGCCCAACGCGGACAAGCTGCTGAAGATCGAAGTGAAGGTGGGGGACGAAGTCCGGACCATCGTTTCCGGCATCGCTCCCTATTACAAGGAAGAAGAACTGACGGGCAAGAACGTGATCGTCATCGCCAACCTGAAGCCGGCCAAACTCCGTGGCGTGGAATCCCGGGGGATGCTGCTGGCCGCGTCTGACGGCCAGGGGAACCTGAAACTGGCGGAAGTGCCGGGGATCGCCTCCGGCAGCAAGGTGAAATAACATGCATAAGCTTCCTTTGTTCGATACCCACGCCCATGTGGACGTGGAGGATTTTGACGAAGACAGGGAAGAGCTGCTCCGTTCCATCGGAGAGACCATGGCCGGGATCATTGATCCCGGCTGTGACATTCCCAGCTCCCAAACGGCCCTTGCCCTGGCCCACCAGTACCCCTTTGTGTGGGCGGCAGTGGGGATCCATCCGGAAGAGATCAGCCACAGCAGCCTGGAGGACCTGAAACAGATCGAAGCCTGGTGCGCCGATCCCCGGGTGGTAGCCATCGGGGAGATCGGTCTGGATTACTACAACGATGAACATTCCCCCCACGGCCTGCAGCAGGAATTTCTGATCCGCCAGCTGGACCTGGCCCGAAAAACCGGCCTGCCGGTGATCATCCACGACCGGGATTCCCATGAGGACGTGCTCCGGATCATCCGGGAAGAAGGCAAAGGCGTCCGGGGGGTGCTCCACTGCTTTTCCGGGGACTGGGCCATGGCGGAAGAGGCCCTGGCCCTGGGCTGGTACCTGGGGTTCGGGGGCACCAGCACCTTCAAGAACGACCGGGGGGTAAGATCCATCCTGGCCCGGGTGCCGGAAGACCGGATCCTGTTCGAGACCGATTCCCCCTACATGGCCCCTGTGCCCTACCGGGGAAAGCGGAACAACCCTCTCTACACCGCCATTGTGGCAGAGCGGGCGGCGGAACTCCGGGGGACCACACCGGAAAAAATCATGGAAAGTTCAACAAATAATGCGAAAAAGCTGTTTTTCCGTCTCACAAACCAGTAAAACAGCTGTACAGTCTACAAAAACGTCACAAATTACACCTGCCAGAGTGTATAATTTTAGTACCTGGTACTAATTTAATTTTGACAGGAATCGCCTCCTTATGGTATGATGCAAGCACTTTAAGGAGGCGAAACTTTGCGAAAATCACAACCTTTTAAGCGTCCCTACAAGTGGATTGTTGTCTGCCTGCTGCTGGCTGCCAGCGTGAACCTGGTGGGCTTTGCGGCCCAGCCCAAAACCGTGAGCATCAAAGTGGACGGACAGACCATAACCCTGCAGACCAGAGCCCTGACCGTTCAGGGAGCCCTGGAAGAAGCCGGTGTTGTTCTTCAGAAAGCCGACGGATATGAACTGGTCGGCGAAGAGGAAAAACTCAATGATGGAGCTACCATCGAAGTGACCCGGGCCATGCCCGTGAAAGTTTGGAAAGCAGGAAGAACCACCGAATACACCATCGGACGCAAAACCGTGCGAGACGTATTGAATGCCGTGGGAGTGGATTACAAAGGATTCCAGGTCTATCCGGGACTGGACACGGAAGTGACCCCGGACATGACCATCCACATTATTTCTCCCACCAATAAACTGACCACCGAAACCCGGGACATCCCCTATGAAGTGGAGATGCGGAACAATGACAACCTGCCCCGGGGCCGGCAGAATGTGATCTCCCCCGGCCAAAACGGGCAGGAAAAGGTCACCTACCGGGAAATCAAGGTGGGCAGCGAAACCGTAAGACAGGAGCTGAACCGGGAAGTGCTCTCGGAACCGGTTCCTGAAATCGTGGAAGTGGGTACGGGGAACAACCTGAATATGATCGAAACCTCCCGTGGTTTCGTCCGTTACCGCTCTGCCCGGACGGTGGAAGCATCCGCCTACACCATGGCAGAAGGCAGCGGCACAGGGCTCACCTCCACCGGCGTAGTCCCCTATCATGGGGTGGTGGCCGTGGATCCGGACGTGATCCCCTACGGCACCCGGATGTACATCCCCGGCTACGGCTTTGCTGTGGCAGCGGACTGCGGCGGCGCCATCAACGGCAATACCATCGACCTGTTCATGGAAGATTATGGCGATGCCATTTCCTGGGGCCGGCGGGATGTGACTGTGTATTTCTTGGAGTAAAAGACAGGAGAAAATCGTGCTGAAAGAAGTGCTGGTAGTAGAAGGCAAGATGGACACCGTGGCGGTGAAGAAGGCAGTGGATGCTGAGACCATCGAGACCGGGGGATTCACCCTGGCGCCCCATACCCTGGCCCTGATCGAAGCAGCCTACAGGAAACGGGGGATCATCATCATGACCGATCCCGACGGCGCGGGAGAGCGGATCCGGAAATTCTTGACGGAGCGCTTCCCCAAAGCCGGACAGGCTTTTGTGCCCAAGGCGGAGGCCCTGGCCCATCATGATGTGGGCATTGAACAGGCCCAGCCGGAGGCCATCCGGAAAGCCCTGTCCAAGGTCCGTTTCCAGGAAATGGAGCCCCGAAAGGAATTTTCCTCTCGGGACTTGTTTGTTTCCGGGCTGTCAGGGTCTCCGGAGGCGGTGGCCCGGCGGGACAGACTGGGAGCCATCCTGGGCATCGGCTACGGGAACGCCAAGCAGATGGTCCATCGGCTGAACAATTACGGAGTGACCCGGGAGGAATTCCAGGCCGCTCTGGCAGAAATCGACGGGGAAGGAAAATGACATGCTGCATCCAGTGATCGCCAGCCGGGACGTGACCCGGTACATCCTCGATACTTTTGGCCTCCGGGCCAAGAAGAAGTTCGGACAGAACTTTTTGATCAATGAACAGGTGGTCCGGGGGATCGCCCGGGAAGCCCAGGTGGGCCCCGGAGACCTGGTGCTGGAAATCGGCCCGGGAATCGGCACCCTGACCCAGGCCCTGGCGGAGACCGGGGCCCAGGTGAAAAGCGTGGAGATCGACCGGACCCTGCTGCCCGTCCTGGCCAAAACCCTGGAAGGGTATGACAATGTGGAAATCGTCCCCGGGGACGTGCTGAAGGTGGACCTGGGGGAAGTGACGGAGCACCGGCCCTTTACCGTGGCCGCCAACCTGCCCTATTACATCACCACCCCCATCATCTTCGCCCTTTTGGAAGAGGATCTGCCCCTCCAGAGGCTGGTGGTGATGGTCCAGAAGGAAGTGGCGGAGCGGATGATCGCTGCTCCGGGAGGGAAAGATTACGGCCCTCTGTCCCTGGCTCTCCAGTATTATTCCCAGCCCCGGCTGGCCATACCGGTGCCCGCCCGGGACTTTATGCCCGCCCCCAAGGTGGATTCCATGGTGGTGGTCTGCGACAAACGGGAGCACCCGGCGGTGGATGTTCCGGCGAAGCTGTTCTTCCGGGTGGTGAAGGCGGCCTTTTCCCAGCGGCGGAAAATGCTCAGCAACTGCCTGAAGACCCTGGGGATCACCCCGGACCAGGTGAAGGAACTGCTGGATGGGGCCGGCATCGACGGGAAGCGGAGAGGGGAATCCCTTTCCATGGACGAATTCGGCAGCCTGGCCCGGTCCTACGGGAAGCTGTTGGAACCATGAGCTGCCGGTACAAGTTCTTTGCCCACCGGCAGTGCGAATTCTTTCCCTGCCACAAAGGGGCGGACCCGGACCGGTTCAACTGCCTGTTCTGCTACTGCCCCCTGTACCTGGTGCCGGACTGCGGCGGGGACTTCACCCGGCTGGGAGATGGGAACAAAGACTGCAGCCGCTGCCTTTTGCCCCACGACCCGGACCGGTACGACCAGGTGGTCCGGACCCTGGAGAAAAAAGTTTTCAAGCCTTTTGACAAAAAATAGTCAAAGGGCTTGATTTTTTTTGGAAACATGCTATTATAGATACTGTAGTTAGCACTCCAGTGAAATGAGTGCTAATAAAAAATGCAAACAACCCATTGCTCATAGAATGAAAGGGGATACGTAAGATGTTAAAACCTTTGGATGATCATGTTGTAGTTGAACCCATTGTACAAGAAGAAAAAACCAGCAGCGGCATTTACCTGCCGGATACTGCTCACAAAGACAAACCCCAGACCGGCAAAGTGGTTGCCGTAGGCACCGGCCGTCTCCTGGAAAACGGCACCCGGGTCCCTTCCGAAGTGAAGGCAGGGGATGTGGTGGTATTCGCCAAATACTCCGGCAGTGATGTAACCCTGGACGGGAAAGACTACATCATCCTGAGAGACAGCGATATCCTGGCGGTTGTGGAAGACTGAAAGCTTTCCTCCGTCCCGTATCTGGTAGAAAATACCAAACCGTACATTATCTGGAATTAAGGAGTCGATCAATATGGCTAAACTGATTAAATTTGATGAAGATGCCCGCCGTGGCCTGGAACGGGGTGTCAATGCCCTGGCTGATGCCGTAAAGGTAACCCTGGGGCCCAAAGGCCGGAACGTTGTACTGGAAAAGAAATTCGGTTCTCCCACCATCACCAACGATGGGGTAACCATTGCCAAGGATATTGAACTGGAAGATCCGTTTGAAAACATGGGCGCCGCCCTGGTCCGTGAAGTGGCCACCAAGACCAACGACATCGCCGGCGACGGTACCACCACCGCTACGGTGCTGGCCCAGTCCATCGTCCATGAAGGGATGAAGAACGTGGTGGCCGGTGCCAACCCCATGGTCCTGAAGAAAGGGATCAAGAAAGCCACCGATGCTCTGGTTGACGAACTGAAGAAGAGCGCCAAGGCTGTCAGCACCAAGGAAGAAAAGGCACAGGTTGCCTCCATTTCCGCCGGTGATGAAGAAATCGGCGGGCTGATCGCCGATGCCATGGAAAAAGTGGGCAACGACGGCGTAATCACCGTGGAAGAATCCAAGACCATGGACACCTCCCTGGAAACCGTAAAAGGCATGCAGTTCGACCGTGGGTACATCTCCCCCTACATGGTAACGGATCCTGACAAGATGGAAGCCGTTATGAGCAACCCGTACGTATTCATTACGGACCGGAAGATCACCCTGATCAACGACATTATGCCTGTCCTGGAAAAGGTTGTACAACAGGGCCGTGAACTGCTGATCATTGCTGAAGACGTGGAAGGGGAAGCCCTGGCTACCCTGGTTGTGAACCGTCTGCGTGGCACCTTCAAGGCTGTGGCTGTAAAGGCTCCTGGCTTCGGTGACCGCCGGAAGGCCATGCTCCAGGATATCGCCACCCTCACCGGTGCTACGGTCATCAGTGAAGAAGTGGGCCGGAAACTGGACAGCGCTACCCTGGCTGACCTGGGTACTGCCGGTCAGGTACGGGTAACCAAGGACATGACCACCATCGTTGACGGCGGCGGTGACAAACAGGCTGTGGCTGACCGGATCGCCTCCATCAAGGCTCAGATCCCTGCCACCACCTCCCAGTTCGACAAAGAAAAACTCCAGGAACGCCTGGCCAAACTGTCCGGCGGCGTAGCCGTGATCAAGGTTGGTGCTGCTACCGAAACCGAACTGAAAGACAAGAAACTCCGTATCGAAGATGCCCTGAACGCCACCCGTGCTGCTGTGGCTGAAGGCATTGTGGCCGGCGGCGGCACCGCTCTGCTGCAGGTACAGCCGGTTCTGGACGAACTGGAAGCCAAGGCTGACGGTGATGAAAAGACCGGTATCGATATTGTAAGACGGGCCATTGAAGCACCGGTACGGCAAATCGCCAACAACGCCGGCCTGGAAGGCGCCGTCATCGTGGAAGCTGTGAAGAAGGCTGCCAAAGGCACCGGCTTCAACGCTGCCACCGAAGAATATGTGGATATGATCAAAGCTGGTATCGTGGATCCCTGCAAAGTAACCCGCAGTGCTCTCCAGAACGCCGCTTCCATCGCTTCCATGATCCTGACCACGGAAGCCGTAGTAGCCGACAAACCGGCTGAAAAAGGCGCCGCAGCAGCCCCTGCCATGGGCGCTGGGATGCCTGGAATGATGTAAGATCAGACCGTAAGGGTTAAAAAATCCCCCTGGGAAACCAGGGGGATTTTTTGCGTCTCACGCCAAAGGAGACCCTTTGCCGGGGGCAAATGGTTTTGAAGGGAAACGCAGCCCGTTGGGCTGCTAACCCACCACCATTGCGCAGGCGCAA
>NZ_FR902039.1:28792-31612 GCF_000437815.1 Acidaminococcus sp. CAG:542 | reverse complement strand
CTATACGGCGATGAAGGATTCACCGAGAACTTGTTGACACATACCATGCAGCAGCACCCCTTGCGTTACCCCCTCAAATGGCCTATAATCAGAATGAATGACTGTGTATACCACTTTTTTACATCCGCTATGGAGGGATTTTTTTCATGCAAAATATTGATACTGAAAGCATCAACACCCTGCGTTTTTTGTCCATCGATGAGGTGCAGGCGGCCAATTCCGGTCACCCGGGCCTTCCTCTGGGAACCGCGCCCCTGATGTACACCATTTGGGACCGGTTCATGAAATACAATCCTGAAAACCCCAACTGGTTCGACCGGGACCGTTTCGTCCTGTCCCCGGGCCACGGCAGCGCCCTGCTCTATGCCATGCTCCATGTGGCCGGCTATGATCTGTCCCTGGAAGATCTGAAGAACTTCCGTCAGTGGGGCAGCAAGACTCCGGGCCATCCGGAATACGGTGTGACCCCCGGGGTGGATGTGTCCACCGGTCCTCTGGGCCACGGCTTTGCCATGGCAGTGGGACTGGCCATGGCGGAAGAAATGATGGCCGCCCGGTACAACAAGGAAGGCTACAAGGTGGTGGACCATTACACCTACGGCATCACCTCCGACGGAGACCAGATGGAAGGGGTGGCTTCTGAGGCCGCTTCTCTGGCCGGTACCCTGGGTCTGGGAAAACTGATCTTCCTCTATGATGACAACAAGATCACCATCGAAGGCAGCACGGACATTGCCTTCCGGGAAGATGTGGGAGCCCGGTTCAAAGCCTATGGCTGGCAGGTGCTGCGGGTGGCTTCTTCTGAAGATGTGGAAGCTTTGGCCAAAGCCATTGAAGCCGCCAAGAAGGAAACCCGGAAACCGTCCCTGATCATCGTGAAGACCCATATCGGCTTCGGCAGCCCCCGGCAGGATATGGCCAGTGCCCACGGGGAACCCCTGGGGGCGGAAAACGTGGCCAAGACCAAGGAAGCCGCCGGCTGGGACGGCAGCCAGTCCTTTGTGGTGCCGGAAGCCGTGAAGAAACATTTTGCGGACAAACTGCCCCAGTGCCGGAAAAACGAAGAAGACTGGAACAAACTGCTGGAAGACTACGGCCGGGCTTATCCGGAACTGGCACAGGAACTGGCTGACCGGCTGGACGGGAAAATGGATCTGGATGTGAAAGACCTGATGGCTGCCTTCAAGGATACGGACAGTGTGGCCACCCGGGCCGCCTCCGGTTCCGTACTCCAGCTGCTGGCTGACAAGATTCCTGCTCTTACCGGGGGCAGCGCTGACCTGGGGCCCTCCAACAAAACGGAAATGAAGGGCAAAGGCTTCTTCTCCGCCGAAGACCGGACCGGCCGGAACATCCACTTCGGCATCCGGGAACATGCCATGGGCTGCATCGTCAACGGTCTGTGCCTCCATGGCGGTATCCTGCCTTTCGGGGCCACCTTCCTGGTGTTCGCCGACTTCATGCGGCCGGCTGTGCGGATGGCGGCTCTCATGGGCATCGGCAGCGTGTTCGTCTACACCCATGACAGCGTGTTCGTAGGGGAAGACGGGCCCACCCATGAACCCATCGAACAGACCATGAGCCTGCGGCTGATCCCCAACGTATCCGTGTTCCGCCCGGCGGACGCCCTGGAAACGGCTGTGGCCTGGAAAGCCGCCTGCGAAAACCGGAAGCAGCCCACCTGCCTGCTGCTCACCCGTCAGGGTCTGCCGGTGCTCCATGGGTATGAAAAGACCATTGCCAAGGGTGCGGCCAAAGGGGCCTATGTGCTGAGCCCCTCCGCCAAAGACAAGGTGAAGGCTGTGATCATTGCCACCGGCAGTGAAGTCCATCTGGCTCTGGATGCCCAGAAAGCCCTGGAAGAAAAAGGCATTGGGGTCAATGTGGTGTCCATGCCCAGCTGGGATGTGTTCGAACAGCAGAGCAGTGCCTACAAGAAGAAAGTCCTGCCCAAGGATGTGCCTGCCATCGCCCTGGAAGCCGGAGTACGCACCGGCTGGGCCCGGTACACCGGCAGCGAGGACAGAGTCCTGGGCATCGACCGGTTCGGCGCTTCCGCCCCCGGCAAGACCGTCTACAAAGAATTCGGCTTCACCGTGGACCATGTGGTGGAAATGGTGAAGAAACTGAAGTGATTGGATGAAAAAGGCTGTCGCTCAGGCGGCAGCCTTTTTCAGAAAGAAGGAGAAAACATGTTCCATCTGTTGACCATTGCCGGGTCGGATTCTTCCGGCGGAGCCGGCATCCAGGCTGACCTGAAGACTTTTGCCGCTCATGGCTGCTACGGCATGAGCGTGATCACTGCCGTGACTGCCCAGAACACCACCGGGGTCACCGCCATCCAGAACATCGACCCGGAAGTGGTGGAAGCCCAGATCGATGCCGTATTCCAGGATATCCGGGTGGACGGGGTCAAGGTAGGGATGGTGTCCAATTCCGCTTTGATCCGGGCCATTGCCCGGAAAATGGAGGAGTACGCTCCCAAAGTGCTGGTGGTGGATCCGGTGATGGTGGCCACTTCCGGCAGCTATCTCTTGGAAAAAGAGGCCCGGAAGGACCTTCAGGAAAAACTGCTGCCTCTGGCCACCCTGATCACTCCCAACATGCAGGAAGGAGAAGTATTGTCCGGCCTTTCCATCCGCAGCCAGGATGACATGGAAAAGGCTGCGGCGGTGATCTGCCAGAAAGGGGCCAGGGCCGTGCTGCTGAAAGGCGGCCATCTGGCGGATACGGCCGATGACTACCTTCTGTATCCCGGGGAAGGGGACTGGCTGAAGGGAAAATGGTTCCCGGGCCAGCGGTTCGACAACCCCAATACCC
>NZ_FR902039.1:0-28713 GCF_000437815.1 Acidaminococcus sp. CAG:542 | reverse complement strand
CGGTCAGCCACTTCCGGAAGCCGTGGAAAAGGCCAAGGCCTATGTGGCCCTGGGCATCCAGAACGGTCTGGCGGTGGGCAAGGGCCACGGGCCCATCCACCATTTCGTGGATCTGTACCGGCATGCCGGCTGGGAGTGATGCATCATGAAAAAATTTGATCTGAGCCTGTACCTGGTCACTGACCGGAACTGTCTCCAGGGCAGGGATTTTTATGAAGCGGTGGAGGAAGCCCTCCGGGCCGGGGTGACCCTGCTCCAGCTCCGGGAAAAGCATCTGGGCCTGGAAGACCTGGTGGCGGAAGGGAAAAAGGTAAAGGCCCTGTGCCGGAAGTACCAGGTGCCCTTCCTGGTGGACGACAATGTGGAAGCGGCCAAAATCCTGGAAGCAGACGGTGTCCATCTGGGCCAGGAAGACGAGGCCATCCAGAAGGCCCGGGCGGCTCTGGGGCCGGACGCCATCATCGGCATTTCCGCTCACAATCTGGAGGAAGCCCTGGAAGCCCAGGCCCAGGGGGCCGATTACCTGGGAGTGGGGGCCCTGTATCCCACCGGGAGCAAAAAGGATGCCTCCCTGCTGCCTGCCGGGATGCTGGAAAAAATCGTCCAGGCGGTCCGGATCCCGGTTGCAGGCATCGGAGGCATCCAGGAAGACCGGATGGAGGAAGTACTGGACCAGGGTGCCGCCGGCTGTGCCATGATCAGCGCCATTCTGGGAGCTCCTGACATCACCGCTGCTGTCAGCCGGATGAAGGCCCTAATCCAGGCCCGGCAGCAGTGACGGGAGGCAGCCATGGCAAGCGACCTGAAAACGGAAAAACTGGGGAAGAAGCTCCTGTCCCGGTTCACCCGGCAGCTGACGGACCAGGTGTTCCTGTTCCTCCAGCAGGACCCGGAGCTTTATGAGGAATACCAGGCCCTGGTCCGGGACAGCAGCCCCAACGGTGTGAATTCCGTCCTGGGCCGGATGATCACCGAAGCCTATGATCTGGTGAACCTGAACAAGGAAACCCATCCCCAGTCCCCTCTTTTGAAAAAATACACCCGCCATGCAGTCCGGTGGGAAAAGGAGGACCTGGAAGTCCAGAAAAAAGTCCTTTACGGGGACCGGGACCTGTTTACTCCCCAGCCGGCCAAATCCGGTGAGGAACGGAAAGCCCCCAAAAAGAAGGGACCGGACCAGGAGAGTCTCTTCTGAGAAAAAAACCTTGCCTGTCAAGGAAAAATCCTTGACAGGTTTTTCTCTTTATAGTACAATAGCACCCGGTGATATTCATGCAGGATGAAGGCTTTGAAAAAAGGATCCGGTTCGGTCAGCTCTATGCCATCTACGGCGGGCTGCTCACGGAGAAACAGCAGAAAATCATGGAAGAGTATTTCTACGATGACCTGTCATTGGGAGAAATCGCGGAAAATACCCAGACCAGCCGTCAGGCGGTCTATGATCTGCTGCGGCGTGTGGAACAGACCTTGGAAAAGTACGAAAACAGACTTCACCTGCTGCACCAGGATCAGGAACGGCAGTTCAAGCTCCGGGGAGCGGTAAAACTCCTGGAAGCCTGCCGGATCAGTGACAGCACCGATCCCCGTTTGGGGAAGGTGGAAGATATCCTGAAAAGCATCATTGACGAAAGCAGGTAACTATGGCTTTTGAAATCCTAACCGACAAACTGACGGCAGCCATCCAGAAGCTCCGGGGACAGAAGACGGTTTCCGAACAGGATCTGAAAGAGACCCTCCGGGAAGTCCGGCTGGCCCTGCTGGAAGCGGATGTGAACTTCAAGGTCGTCAAAGAATTTACCGCCAAGATCAAGGAGCGGGCCATGGGGCAGCAGGTTGACCCCAATCTCACTCCAGGCCAATATATTGTGAAGATCGTCCATGAGGAGCTCATCGAGCTCCTGGGGGGCACCCAGAGCAAGCTGAACCAGGCGGCCAATCCGCCTACGGTAATCATGCTGGTGGGGCTCCAGGGCGCCGGCAAGACCACCACTCTGGGCAAGCTGGCCAACTACCTGCGGAAAAACGGGAAGAAGCCGCTGATGGTGGCCGGGGACGTGTACCGTCCTGCCGCCATTACCCAGCTGGAAGTCATCGGCAAACAGCTGGATATGCCGGTGTTCTCTCTGGGAGACCAGGTTTCTCCGGTGGAAATCGCCAAAGAATCCCTGAAGCGGGCCAATGCCCTCCTGTGCGATACCGTGCTCATCGATACCGCCGGCCGTCTCCATGTGGACGAGACCCTGATGAATGAGCTGAAAGACATGAAAGCCGCGGTCCATCCGGACGAAATCCTGCTGGTGGTGGATGCCATGACCGGCCAGGACGCCGTTACGGTGGCCGATTCCTTCAACAAAGCCCTGGGCATTACAGGGCTGATTGTGACCAAGCTGGACGGTGACGCCCGTGGGGGCGCCGTACTCAGCGTCAAGGCAGTGACCAACTGTCCGGTGAAGTTTGTAGGGATGGGAGAAAAACTGGATGCCCTCCAGCCCTTCTATCCTGACCGTATGGCTTCCCGGATCCTGGGCATGGGGGACGTGCTCTCCCTGATCGAAAAGGCTCAGGAAGCCATCGATGTGGATTCGGCCAAAAAAATGGCGGAATCCCTGAAGAAGAATGAATTCACCCTGGACATGTTCCTGGACCAGATGAAACAGGTCAAGAAACTGGGGTCCCTGGAATCCATTCTCAGCATGATCCCCGGCATGGGTAAATTTGCCAAGCAGCTGGAAGGGGTGGATCTGGACGGCAAGGAAGTCCGCCGGCTGGAAGCCATCATCTATTCCATGACGCCTCAGGAGCGGCAGAATCCCCGGATCATCAACGGGTCCCGGCGCAAGCGCATTGCAGCCGGCTGCGGCCAGCGGGTCCAGGATGTGAACCGGCTGCTGAAGCAGTTCGAAGAGAGCAAGAAGCTCATGAAGACCATGCAGGGTATGAACAAGTATGCACGGAAAGGCAGATTCAAACTGCCTTTCATGCAATAAAACCAATCTGGTAAGGAGGTGAATGTTGTGGCAGTTAAAATCCGTCTGAAACGTATGGGTGCCAAAAAGAGCCCCTTCTATCGTATCGTCGTTGCTGACGAACGGGCTCCCCGTGACGGCCGTTTCATCGAAACCGTAGGTACCTACGATTCCACTGTTGATCCCGCCGTGGTTACCATCGACGAAGAAAAAGCTCTGTCCTGGATGAAAAAGGGCGCACAGCCGACTGATACGGTTCGTTCCATGTTCAGCAAACAGGGTCTGATGGCGAAACTGGCTGGCGAAAAAGCAGCCAAATAAGGAGGATGACTATGAAAGAGATAGTTGAAGTGATTGCTAAGGCTATCGTGAATAATCCCTCCGAGGTCCAGGTGGAGGAAGAAAGGACCGGATCTTCCGTGATCCTGAAACTCCACGTGGCGCCTGAAGATATGGGTAAAGTGATCGGCAAACAAGGCCGCATTGCCAAGGCCATCCGTCTGGTGATGAAAGCAGCTGCTACCCGCGAAAACGTGAAAGTCATCGTTGATATCGACTAAAGGTGGTTACCATGGATAAAATGATCGTTCGGGTGCCTGTAGTCATCAAGGCCAAGGTCACTGAAGACCTGAAAGCCAAGATCATTGCAGATATGAAGCGTCAGGTCCAGGCGGCAGAACTGGATTTCGAACAGTTCCAGTTCAATGCCAAGCGGGCGCTGAATGAACAGTCCGCTGCCGGTCCGGAGGCTGTCCGGGGGCTCCAGGAGCAGATCCAGTATGAAAAGGCCCAGCGGGGCCATGCTCTCCAGGAACTGAAAGACAAGCTGGAACGGGCTGAAAACCTGGAAATCGGCAGTGAAGTCGGTCATGGTACACTGGAACGTTCTGTAGAAATCGCTGTAGGCAGCGACCTGGAAGCCCTTATGGGGGCGGAAATCGTCGTGGAAGACGGCAAAGTCGTCGGCTTCAGAGAATAAGCCTATGGAACAGCATATCGTGATTGGCAAAATTGTCGCCCCGCATGGCGTGCGGGGCGAATTTCGCATTATGCCGCAGACGGATCATCCGGAGCGGTACGCCAAAATGAAGAAGATCACCCTGGACAACGGCCGGGACTACACGGTCCAAAGCCTCCGTCAGCACAAGAATGTGTACCTGATGAAGGTGGAGGGCATTGAGACCATGAACGATGCGGAGACCCTCCGGGGCCGGACCATCGTCCTGCGGCCGGAAGAACTGCCTCCTCTGCCGGAAGGCCAGTTCTATGTCCGGGACATCATCGGCTTTGCCGCCGTGACTCCGGAAGGGGAAACGGTGGGGATGCTGAAGGATGTGATCAGCCCCGGTTCCACCGATGTGTTCGTCATTGCTCCGCCCCAGGGGGAAGATATCCTGGTGGCGGCCATTGCGGACAATATCCGGAACATCGACTGGGAAAAGAAGCAGATCACTGTGGTGCTGCCGGAGTGGATCTGAGATGAAATTCGTATTTGTCACTCTTTTCCCGGAGATGATCCGGAGCGCCTGCAGCTGGAGCATCCTGGGCCGGGCGGCTCAGGAAGGGCTCCTGTCCGTGGACTGTGTGGATCCCCGGGACTATGCCACCGACCGGCACCGGAGCGTGGACGATACCACCTGCGGCGGCGGAGCAGGGATGGTGCTGAAACCCCAGACTTATCTGGCGGCCCTGGAACGGGCCCGGGAGCTGGCACCGGGAGCCCTGGTGGCGGCCCTGACCCCGGTGGGAGAATCCCTCCGGCAGGAACGGGTGTGTGAACTGGCCCGGAGCGGGCAGGATCTGATCCTGCTCTGCGGCCATTATGAAGGCTTTGACGAACGGATCCTGGAGGAAGCTGATCTCCGGCTTTCCATCGGGGATTTTGTGCTGACCGGAGGAGAACTGGCGGCCCTGTGCATCATGGATGCAGTGGCCCGGTTCATTCCCGGGGTGCTGGGCAAGCAGGTAAGCGCCGAGGAAGATTCCTTCCATGACAGCCTGCTGGAATACCCCCAGTACACCCGTCCGGTGGAGTACAGGGGCAAAGCCGTGCCGGAAGTCCTGCTTTCCGGCGACCACGGTAAAATCGGCCAGTGGCGGAGAAAGGAGAGCCTGCGGGCCACCTTCCTCCACCGCCCGGAACTGCTGCGGACCATGCAGTGGCAGAAGGGGGACGGGAGACTGTTCCTGGCCATGGAAGAAGAAGAAAAAGAGAAGTCCCGGACGGCCGGGAAAAGCAGGGAATCCTGACTTTTTCGGTTGCACCGGGAGCCGGCTGTATGGTATAATACAGCGTATGCATTAACGGGCGGTCCGCTGTTAGCACGTGGCTAGACATGAACGTCTTGGATTCTGAGGAGGAAATTAATAATGAACGTTATTGAAGCAATTGAAAAGGAACAGCTGCGTTCCGACATTCCCGAATTCCGTCCTGGCGATACCCTGAAGGTATATGTGAAGGTTGTGGAAGGCACCCGTGAACGGGTTCAGCTGTTTGAAGGCGTATGCATTGCCCGGAGCGGTTCCGGTGCCCGGGAAATGTTCACTGTTCGCCGCGTTGCTTCCGGCGTTGGTGTGGAAAGAATGTTCCCTGTCCATTCCCCGCGTCTGGAAAAAATCGTTGTATCCCACAGAGGTGTGGTACGCAGAGCAAAACTGTACTATCTGCGTAAACTGACCGGTAAAGCCGCTCGTATCAGAGAACGTCGGTAATCGGATCAATGAGGCAGTTGCTCCGGCAACTGCCTTTTTTATTGCAAAGGAGAAGGCATGAGCGAAGAAAAGAAATCCGGCTCCTGGCAGGATACGGTCAGTGACTGGCTGATTTCCATCATTGTGGCCGTGGTGCTGGCTTTTGGGATCCGTACCTTCCTGGTGGAACCCTATATGGTCTCTGGACCTTCCATGATGAACACCCTCCAGGACCAGGAACGGCTGCTGGTGAACAAGCTGGTCTATTACACCCGCCAGCCCAAACGGGGAGAAATCATCGTGTTCAAGTATCCCAGTGACACCCGGCGGGACTTCATCAAACGGGTCATCGCCGTGGGCGGGGACACCATCGAGATCCGGGACGGGAAGACCTATGTGAACGGGGAAGCCCTGGATGAAAGCTATATCCGGGAACCCTTCCACACCAACCTGCCCAAGACCACCGTCCCTGCCGGCCATATCTTTGTTATGGGGGACAACCGGAACAACTCCGAAGACAGCCGGTTCCGGGATGTGGGCTTTGTGGATCTGAGCCTGGTGAAAGGCAAAGCCAGCCTGATCTTCTGGCCCCTGGGACAGATACGGGCACTGCCTTGAAAAAAAGGGGCTGTGAAAAAATGAAAGATCATTTTTTCACAGCCCCTTTACTGCACCAAATTCCCGTTAATGCCCCGCTTTTTCCACAATTCGCTTCTGAATGGGAAGCATGGTATAATGGGGCCTATGCATATTGACAGGCGTTGCCTGTTTGGATAAGAAAGGATGTACCCATGGAAAATACAATCGGCGGAAAGAAATTCCATATCCAGTGGTTCCCCGGCCATATGACCAAGGCCAAACGGATGATGGAAGCCAACCTGAAACTGGTGGATGTGGTGGTGGAACTGCTGGACGCCAGGATTCCCCGGTCCAGTGCCAACCCCATGCTCCAGCAGCTGATCGGCAGCAAGCAGAAAATCGTGGTGCTGAACAAGACGGACATGGCAGATCCGGACCGGACCCGGGACTGGCTGGCCTATTTTAAGAAGCACAGCTTTACGGCCCTGGAGGTGGACTGTCAGAAAGGCAAGGGAGTCAAGGCCCTGGTGAATGCCATCCAGAAAGCCGGAGAACCCACCCTGGAAAAATGGCGGAAAAAGGGCGTACGGAACCGGTCCATCCGGGTGATGATCGTAGGAATCCCCAATGTGGGGAAATCCACCCTGATCAACCGGCTGCTGGGGAAGAACAAAGCCGCAGCCCAGAACAAGCCGGGGGTGACCCGGGGGCCTCAGTGGGTGATCCTGGGGAAGGGGCTGGAACTGCTGGATACCCCCGGTGTCCTGTGGCCCAAATTCGACAATCCGGAAACCGGGTTCTGCCTGGCGGTGACCGGTGCCATCCGGGAAGAGGTCTTTGATCAGGAAACCGCCGTCCATATCCTGGTCCAACGGCTGATGAAGCTGTATCCCCAGGAATTGTCCGCCAGTTACCGGATCGAACTGACACCGGAAGATACCGTGGAAGCGGCGGAGGAAAAAATCGCCCGGGCCCGGGGCTGCCTGAAAGCCGGCGGAGTCCTGGATATGAATAAAACAATCCAGATGATTCTCCGTGACTTCAAGACCGGGAAACTGGGATCCTTCTCCCTGGAAGCCGCTCCCCGGGACGAGGCCTGACATGGAAAAAAAAGAGAGCATCCAGGTAATCCGGGAACAGCTGAAACTGGGGCCGGAAGAAGCAGAACTGGAACGCTGGCGGAAGGATGGGCGGACCGGTGTCCGGAAACTGCTGGAAGCCTATGACCGGAAACAGGCAGCCCGGAAACTGGAACGGGAACGGCTGGAACGGCTCCAGGATCTGGAACGGGAATTTTGGGAACGGGGTATGGATCAGGTGGCCGGCTGCGACGAAGCGGGCCGGGGGCCGCTGGCCGGACCTTTGGTGACGGCGGCAGTGATCCTGCCTCACGGAATCTGGCTGCCCGGTCTTACCGATTCCAAAAAGGTCACTCCTGCCCGGCGGGAAACCCTGTATGGAGAGATCCTGGAACAGGCGGTTAGCGTTACCGTCAGCATCCTGGGACCCAGGGAAATCGATCGGCTGAACATCTACCAGGCGGCCAAAACCGCCATGACCCTGTGTCTGACCCATATGAAGGTGCACCCTCAGGGGGCCATTACCGATGCCATGCCCCTGGAGATTCCGGGGATCCCTGTGGAGGATATGGTTCGGGGGGACAGCAAAAGTGCAGCGGTGGCGGCCGCTTCCATCATCGCCAAGGTCACAAGGGACCATATCATGGAAGACCTGGACCGGGACTATCCCCAGTACGGATTTGCCAAACACAAGGGATACGGTACCGCCCGGCACATCCAGGCCATCCTGGACTGCGGCCCCAGCCCCTGGCACCGGAGAAGCTTCGAACCTCTGAAGTCCATGGATCTGAAAGAACCCGCCGTCAGTGAAAACAAACTGCTGAAGTTGAAATAGGGGGCTGTTGCCAGGGCAACAGCCCGGTCAGCTGTCAACGGCTTAAGGAAGTCAGCAAAGCTGACATTGAACAAAAAAGGAGGGAATCAGTATGGTCCACCAACGCCGCCGGTTCGGGAACTGGGGGGAGGAGGCGGCCGTCCGCTATCTGGAAAAACAGGGATATGAGATCCTGGACCGGAACTACCGGAGCAGTTGGGGAGAAATCGACATCATTGCCCGGCACTGGGGAGTGCTGGCCTTTGTGGAAGTAAAGACCCGGCACAGTCTGAAATTCGGCCGCCCTGCCGCCGCCGTGACCCGGGACAAACAGATCCGCCTCCGGAAAACCGCCTGGTGCTACCTGCGGGAGAATCCGGTGATCCGGTACAGGAGCCGGTTCGATATTATCGAGATCCTGGATCTGTATGGGAAAATTTCTCTGAATCATTTGAAGAATTGCTTTTAAGTATAAAATCTGTCAATGGTCAACTGCCGATGGATGCCAGCGTGGGTGGCTTTGGATGAAGAAATCGGTGGTTTCTCCAATCACGGCAAACGACACACGATGAACGACTCACGATACACGACAAAGGAGCTGATTCCATGTACGCACGGACCTGGGGGGAAACCACCCGCGGGATCAACGGAGAAATGGTTACAGTGGAGGTGGATGTGACCAACGGCATGCCTGCCTTTGAAATGGTGGGGCTGCCGGATACGGCAGTGAAGGAGGCCCGGGAGCGGGTGAAGGCTGCGGTGAAGAATTCCGGCTTCCGGTTCCCGGACACCCACATAACCGTGAACCTGGCTCCGGCGGACCTGAAAAAGGATGGGGCCGGACTGGATCTGCCCATTGCCCTGGGGGTGCTGGCTGCCAAGAAGTATGTGAAACTGCCGGACCCCATGCCCGTGTTTGCCGGAGAGCTGGCCTTGGATGGATCCCTGCGCCCGGTGAACGGGATCCTGCCCATGATCCTCCGGGCCCGGGACGAAGGGCTGCCGGCCATTTTCATCCCTTCCGGCAACGCCACCGAAGGGGAACTGGTGGATGGTATCCAGGTCTATACAGCGGACAACCTGGGGCAGATCGTGGACCATTTCCAGGAAAAGCAGCCTCTGGAGCCTCTGGCCAAAAAGGTGCTGGAACTGGAGAAACCCCTGGAGGATACCGTGGACTTTGCAGACGTCCAGGGCCAGAAAGTGGCCAAGCGGGCCCTGGAAATCGCTGCGGCGGGAGGCCACAATGTGCTGATGGTGGGGGCTCCCGGAGCCGGGAAGACCATGCTGGCCCGGCGGCTGCCTTCCATCCTGCCGCCCATGACCGAGGAAGAAGCCCTGGAAGTGACCAAGATCTACAGCATCTCCGGCCTTTTGAAAGGCCACCACGGCATTATGGTGGAACGGCCTTTCCGGAGCCCCCACCACACGGTTTCCCAGTCGGCACTCATCGGAGGGGGCAGCATCCCCCATCCCGGAGAGGTGACCCTCAGCCATCACGGAGTCCTGTTTCTGGACGAGCTGCCGGAATTTTCCCGGAGCGCCCTGGAAGTGCTCCGGCAGCCCCTGGAAGACGGGATGGTCACCATCAGCCGGGTCCAGGCCTCTCTCACCTATCCCGCCCGGTTCATCCTGGTGGCGGCCCAGAATCCCTGTCCCTGCGGGTTCTGGGGAGAAGAGGACAACCTTCACCAGTGCACCTGCCGGCCCGGGGACATCGCCCGGTATCAGAAGAAGATTTCCGGGCCCCTCCTGGACCGGATCGACATCCAGATCCACGTGCCCCGGCTCCAGTACCAGGAAATGAAAAGCAGAAAGAAGGGGGAAAGCTCCGCGGCCATCCGGGAACGGGTGGTGGCAGCCCGTCAGGTCCAGCGGGAACGGCTGAAAGGCACCCACCTGTTCTGCAACGCCAGTATGGGCCGGCGGGAGGTCAAGGCCTTCTGTCCTCTGACACCTCAGGCGGAAGCCCTGCTGGAAAAATATTTCGTCAGCCTGGGCCTCAGTGCCCGGAGCCATGACCGGATCATCAAAGTGGCCCGGACCATTGCGGATCTGGCCGGCAGTGAGGACATCACGGCGTTCCATCTGGGCGAAGCCATCCAGCTGCGGACCAGCATCCAGGGATAGGAGGGCGGAACCATGATTTCCCTTCCATGGCTGTCTTTGCTCATTTCCTTTTTCTGGTTCGCCCTGGGCTCCTGTCTGGGCAGCTTCCTGAATCTGTGCGCCAACCGGCTCCGGCGGGAAGAATCCATTATCTGGGGCCGGTCCCATTGTGACAGCTGCGGCCATATCCTGGGGCCGGGAGAACTGATCCCTCTGGTCAGTTATCTGCGCCAGAAGGGAAAATGCCGGCACTGCGGCAAAGAACTGACCGTATCCCTGTTCTGGCGGGAAGCGGAAGCCGGAGCCCTGTTCCTGCTCCTTTCCCGGATGCCCGGGCCTCCGGCGGTACTGGCTCTGAGGCTGGCTTGTGTGAGCCTACTGCTCCTTATGGCTTGGACGGACAGGGACGAAATGCAGCTGTACGAAGTTTTTTTCCTTCCCCTGGGACTGTTGTTCCTGCTTCTCCACGGACTGACGGACGGAGATTTTTTGTCTCCTCTGACAGGGGCCGGACTGCTGGGGGGACTGCTCCAGCTGATCCACTGGCGGTATCCCCAGGGCATGGGAGCCGGGGATCCCAAACTGGCAGCGGTGATGGGTCTGTGGCTGGGACCCTGGACAGGGCTCCAGGGCCTTTTCCTGGCTGCCGGCCTTGCTTTTGTTTCCGTCTGTCTGTTTGCCTTTAATCCGGAAAACAACGGATGGGACAAGGCACCAGTACAGGTGCCCCTGGCTCCCTATTTCGTCCTGGCCGGACTGCTGCTCCGGTTCCGTTCTGTCTTTGGGCTGATGGAACCGGACAGGATGCTGCTGTGTGTCCTTGGGCTTGCAGGACCGGGGCTGGAAGAAGGAAAAGCCCGGCTGGGCCAGGCTGCAGGGTGGCTCCGGCGCCGGCTGTCTCCCTGGCCCCGGCAGCTGCTGGGTGTTCAAATCAGCGGAGACCGGGTGACTCTGGTTCAGGTCCGGAAAAAGAAGAAAGCCTGGGAAGTGGAACGGTACCAGGAACTGGCCTGGCCGGAACGGATCCGGCTGGCCCTGTACCGGCAGCAGGGGGAGAAACCGGCCCTGTGGCTCCAGGAAGTCTGTGCCAAACGGGGGGTTACAGCCCAATCTATCCTGTGGCTCCTGGGGCCGGATCTGTTGGAATTCCGGAATCTGTCCCTGCCCGGTCTGTCCCGGAAGGAACAGATCCAGGCGGCATCCTGGGAGATCCTACAGCAGATCCCCTATCCCCCGGGTTCTTTTGCCCTGGGGACGGAACCCTGTCCGGACCGGAAGGAAGAAATCCTGGCGGGAGCCGTGCCCCTGGCCCTGCTGGATACCGTAGGGGTCATCAGCCGGCAGCTGGATTGGGAAATCCTGCAGGTGGAAGGGGCTCCGGCGGCCTGGGGATGGTGGCTGGAAAAAGAGGAGGCGGGATTTCTCCTGATCCTGGGAGAAGAAGGCCTCCAGGGGGCCTGGTATGCCCGGGGCCGTCTCCTGGCCTGTCGGAACCTGCCGGGATCCGGTCGGGGAGAACCTTTCCGGGACCAGCGGGACGAGGCGGTGGAAACCCTGTGGGAACATCTGTCTCCCGGGGTCCGGGACCGGTTCCAGGACGGGCCGTCCGGTCTGTATCTGGCCGGCGGTACGGAACAGGAACAGGCTGCCTGGCTGGAATTCTTCCGGCAGCAGTGGGAATGCCCTGCTCAGGTCCTGGAACTGGAACCCCGCTTCCAATGGGCTCCCTATTATGAAGAGAAAAAGCAGGCGGTTCTTACAGCTGGCCTGTGGGGTGTTTTGGGAGGGATCCTGGGGGCCGGACGGGAGAGTGGTTTCTGCTTTTCCCTGTTCCGGCAGGGAACGGGAAGGCTGTCCCGGATCTCCTGGTCGGCCCTGGGAAAGAAACTGGCGGCGGTTTCCCTGATCCTTTGTCTATGGCTGGCCGGATGCCTTTTCCTGGCCCGGAAGGAACAGGAACGGTGCATCTTACAGCTGCAGCAGGTCTCCGGCTGGGAAACCTTCTGGCAGGCACAGCAGCAGCGGCGGAAACAGCTGGCCCGGCAGCAGAAAGAAAAAAAGCAGCGGATCCGGCAGCAGGTGAACTGGGGGGATTTCCTGACTCTCCTGGGGAACCAGGTGCCGTCAGACTGCTGGCTTACCCGGGTGGAACAGCAGAAGGAGGGAAAGGTCCTGCATCTGGAAGGCCGGAGCCTGAAAAGGAATGGGGCTCTCCAGCTGGTAAAACGCCTCCAGCAGCGGCCGGAAGTGATCCAGGTGAAACTGGACCGGCTGGAACAGGAAGAAAGGGAATCAGATCTGACCGGTTTTGCCCTCCAGATCCGTCTGAAAGAGGAGGAAACTCATGGATGAAAAGAAACCGCTGGTTTCCCGGCTCCGGGAGGATCCGTTCCAGGGAGCCCTGCTAGGCCTGGGCGTACTGTGCCTGTGGACCTGGCTGGTGCTCCCTCTGGGCCGGGAACTGCTGACTGTGAAAAGACAGAATGAGGTCCGGAAGGAGAAACTGGAGCAGCTGGCCCTTTTTGCAGCCCGGTGGGATCCGGAACAGGAGGCCCGGGAAAAAAGTCTGCTGGAACAGGGAAAACGGGAGAATCCCTCCCTGCCTCCGGAAGCCTGGCTGGGGGCCCTGGAAGCTGCCGCTGCCCGGAACGGGCTCCAGGTGATCCGACTGGCTCCCCTGACTCCGAAAGGAAAAAAGGATCCGGCTGGCCTGGAAGCGGAACTGGAAGGCTCCTATCCCCGGCTGGTGACTTTTTTCCGCTGGTGGGAAGCCCGGTATCCCGGGGTGTGGACCCGGGAGGGGCGGCTGGAGGCCCGGGAAAAAGGGGAAAAAGTGCTGTTTCACGGAAAATTCATAACAGGCCCTGTGAAAAGTTCCAAATCGGGAGAAATACACACTTCTTATTGACCGATTTCGTTAATAATGAGATAATAGAATGTACAACGATTATTCTCGTTTTAAAAACGTTCGCTTTTTACTGAGGGGAGGACCTATTATTATGATGAACAGCTGTGTTGCACCACATGCCCAGAAGAAGACCAAGCCGTCCAAGGACCGTATTTTTGGAGCCAGCGAAGCGGCCCAGAAACGGATCAGCGAAATCGGCGCAGATGCGGTGATCAATGCCACCATCGGCTGCATCCTGGACAATGATGAAAACTTTGTGGTGCTGCCCACAGTCAGCAAAGTATACCGGAGCCTGAAAGACGCGGAATATTTTAAATATGCCCCCATCATGGGCCTGCCGGAATATCTGGAACTGGTTCAGAACGCCTGCTTCAGCCAGTCCCGTCCGGAAGGGTTTACGGCAGCCATTGCCACCGCCGGAGGCACCGGGGCCATCCATCATGCTGTCTGGAATTATGCGGAAGCCGGAGATACCGTTCTGACCTCTGCCTGGTACTGGGGAGCCTACAACCAGATCTGCGAGGATATGGACCGTCACCTGGCCACTTATCCCATGACCACCCCGGAACACAAGTTCAACCTGGCCGGCTGTGAAGCCAAAGTCCGGGAAATCCTGGCCCAACAGGACCGGATCCTGCTGATTATCAATACTCCGGCCCACAATCCCACCGGGTTCAGCCTGACTCCGGAAGACATTGAAAATGTGGTGAAGATGCTGGAAGCCGCCATTGCCGGTACCGACAAAACCGCCGCTCTGTGCCTGGATGTGGCTTACATCGACTATGCCGGGGAACGGGAAGAAGTCCGGAAAATCTTCCGGAAGCTGTCCAACCTGCCCAAAAACATCTTTGGCCTGATCGCCTACAGCCTGTCCAAGAGTTTCACCATGTACGGCCAGCGCTGCGGAGCTCTTATCGGGGTCACCAGTGATGAAAAACAGATCCTGGAATTCATCAACGCCAACAAATACACCAGCCGGGCCTGCTGGTCCAACTGCAACCGGGGTGCCATGGATACCCTGGACACCATCTACAGTGATCCGGAACTGCTGGAAACCATCCAGAAGGAACGGGCCCATTACTACAGCATGATCCAGGAACGGGGAGACATCTTTACGGATGAAGCCAAAAAGTGCGGCCTGAAGATGCTGCCCTACATTTCCGGTTTCTTCCTGTCCATTCCCGCCAAGGATCCGGAAGCGGTCTGCGACCGGCTCCATGAAGACAATATTTTCTGCGTGCCTCTGGCAGCCGGGGTCCGGGTAGCCGTATGCGGAGTGCCCAAGCATAAAGTCTACGGCATGGCAGCCAAAATTAAAGCAGCCATGGACGAAGTGGGAGAAGACTAAAAAACAAAAGGAGCCGGAAAGCAGCACAGGCAGCCTGCGGGCTGACAGATCCAGAAAACAGAAAAGGGGAGCGGAACAGATGCAGATTACAGGACCAGACGGAAAACCAAAAGCATTTCAGGACGGGACGCCTCTCGGAGTCATCGCCCAATCCTACAAACAGCTCTACAGCAGTCCCGTGGCGCTGGGGGTGGTGAACGGCCAGCCCCAGCCGCTGCAGCTGTGTCCTCAGGACGGGGATCATGTGACCTTCTATCCCCTGGACAGTGAGCAGGGATACCGGTCCTACATTGCCACCTTCCAGTTTGCCCTGATTGCCGCCATGAACCGGAGACGGCCGGAAATCCAGCTGGAAGTGGAAAACACCTTTGGTCATGGCCTTTTCTGTTCGGTCAAGAACAAGATCTTCCTGAGCAAATATGATCTGGAAGATGTGACCCACTGCATGGAAGAGATGATCCGGGATCAGGAACCGGTCCAGATCCGGCAGCTGAGCCGGGATGAAGCCCGGTCCTATGTGAAGCCCCAGTTCTTCCAGGATGAGGCTCCTTTGCTGGATGCCCTGCCGGAGGATTACCGGATCAACCTTTACGGGGTGGGGGACCGGTTTGCCTATTCGGTGATGCCCCTGCTGCCCAATCTGGGCTGCCTGAAGGCCTTTGAACTGGTGTGGATGGGGTCCGGGATCCTGCTCCGGTACGGCCGCCAGGACCAGCTGGACCGTCTGGAACCCTATGTGGAACGGAAAAAGCTGGCGGCAGTCTATGCCCAGTCGGAAAAAATGGGCCAGGTGATGCACTGTCCTACGGTGGCAGCCCTGAACCAGTACATCCGGGAAGGGAACAGCCGGGGCATCATCCAGATGTGCGAAGCCTACCATGAAAAATCCATTGCCCGGATCGCTGATGAAATCGACGCGGATGGACGGAATGTACGGCTGGTGCTGATCGCCGGCCCCTCTTCCTCCGGGAAGACCACCTTTTCCCAGCGGCTGGCAGTGCAGATGCGGGTGAACGGCCTGCGGCCCATTCCCATTTCCCTGGACAATTATTTCAAGGAGCGGGAGCAGACCCCTCGTCTGCCGGATGGCAGCTACGATTTTGAATCCATTGAAGCCCTGGATACAGAATTGTTCAATGAGCATATGGAACGGCTGCTCCGGGACGAAACCGTGGAAATCCCTTACTTCAATTTCAAGACCGGCCACCGGGAATATCGGGGCCAGAAGGTGTATCTGGGGGATGACGGAGTCCTGGTAGTGGAAGGCATCCATGGGATGAACGAGAAGCTTTCCGCCCGGGTCCGGCGCAGGAACAAGCTGAAGATCTACATCAGCGCCCTGACGCCTCTTTCTTTTGATGATTACAACCGGATTCCCACCACCGATATGCGGCTGCTCCGCCGGATGGTCCGGGATTCCCAGTTCCGCTCCCATGATGCCCGCCAGACCATCCAGAACTGGCACAAGGTGCGTCAGGGAGAAGAACGGAACATTTTTCCCTTCAGCGAAGAAGCGGACATTATGTTCAATACCACCCTCATTTATGAGCTGGCCGTATTCAAAAAATATGCCTGCCCCCTGCTGGAACAGATTCCCCGGGATGCAGCAGAATATCCGGTTGCCCGCAATTTCCTGGATATGCTGCAGATCGTAGAATCCATAGACGACAAGGCCATTCCCAACAACTCCATTATCCGGGAATTCATTGGCCATTCGATTTTTGGAGATTTACTGTAAGGAGGAACAAGAACCATGCACATTTCCCAACGGACGCTGCACATTCCCACATCCCCCATCCGGAAACTGGCGCCTATTGCCAACCGGGTGGAAAAGACCAAAAAGATCTATCATCTGAATATCGGACAGCCGGATATCCCCACCCCGGAAAGTTTCTTCGAAGGGGTGGCCTCCTACCATCCCAAAGTGGTGGCCTATGGAAAATCCCAGGGGGATGCCAAACTGCTGAAAGCCATCCAGGGATATTATGAATCCTGGGATATGGACTATGCCCTGGACGATATTTTTGTCACCAACGGGGGCAGTGAAGCCATTTCCTTTGCCATTATGACCACCTGTGACCCGGGGGACAATGTGCTCATGTTCGAGCCCTTCTATGCCAACTACAAGAGCTTTACCGGGGCCTACAATGTGGAAATCAACGGGGTTCCCACCTCTCCGGACACCGGCTACCATCTGCCGGATCAGGAAACTGTGGAAAAATACATCAATGACAAGACCCGGGCCATCCTGATTTCCAACCCGGGGAATCCCACCGGGGTAATCTACACCCGGGAAGAAATGGACATGCTGTCCCGGATTGTCCGGAAATATGATCTGGCTCTCATTGCCGATGAAGTGTACCGGGAATTCGTCTATGATGGACAATACACCAGCTTCGGACGGCTCCGGGAACTGGATGACAACCTGGTGCTCATCGATTCCGTCTCCAAACGGTACAGCGCCTGCGGCGCCCGGAGCGGCTGCGTGATCACCCGGAACAAGGCTCTCCAGCAGGAACTGCTGAAATGCTGCCAGGCCCGGCTTTCCTGTCCGGACATTGTGCAGCTGGGAGCTGCGGCTCTGTACACCACCCCCAAATCTTACTGGGAAGATGTGAAGAAAGAATATACCAAACGAAGGGATACCATCAAGGGATTCCTGGCCCAGATGCCCGGCGTGATTTCCTCCGATCCCAAAGGGGCCTTCTATGTCATGGTGAAAATGCCCATCGACGATACGGAAAAATTTGCCAAGTGGCTGTTGGAAGACTTTGACATCGACGGGGAAACTGTGATGATCACCCCCGGCAACGGGTTCTATGCTTCTGATGTAACCAGAGGACAGGACGAAGCCCGTCTGGCCTACGTACTGAACGTAAAAGACCTGGAAAAAGCCATGCACATCCTGGCGGAAGGATTGAAGCAGTATCCGGGGAGAAAATAAAAAAAACCGCTGCCCAGGCAGCGGTCTTTTTTTATTTGCAAATGGAATCGATCCAGGCAAACAATTCTTCCAGATCGTAGTCTCCCGCGTGGCCTTTGCCCCAGGCGGTTGACGGATTTTCCCTCCAGATAGGCGGAAGGAATGAAAATGTTCATCTTTTCATAGTCTGCATTTTTGGGATGGGATACATACACCAGATCCCGCCAGGCATAGTAGGAAACCTGCCGGGCTTTGAGATGTCAGCGTTGTTCGATACAGCAGCAGGCCAGATTTGCTTATTGCGGGCCAAGCTGATAGCTGACTTCTGATAGACCCACAAGATACGGTCTGATTTCTTCTTACTCGCCGCCCCATCCCCCTTTTTCCTTCCCTTCCTCCGGTTTTTACGCTATAATAAAGGGTACGATTGAAAAATGAGAGGAGATGATTCCATGGCGGCAGGTTTTGCCCAGCTGAAAGTGGACGAGGCGATGGTGGAGAAGCTCCATCGGACGGGGAAGGACATCCCCACCCCTGTACAGGAGCGTGCCATCCCGGCCCTTCTGAACGGCCGGGACGTAATCGCCCGTGCCCAGACCGGGGTAGGGAAGACACTGTCCTTTGTGATCCCCCTGTTTGATAAAGTGGACCCGAAGAAGGAATTTGTCCAGGCCCTGATCCTTTCCCCCACCCGGGAGCTGGCCCAGCAGACGGCCGGGGAAATCCGGAAACTGGACGGGGATACGGGAATCCATACCCTGACAGTCAGCGGCGGACGGGATTTTGAAGAGGAAAAACGGAAAATCGGCCACAGGGCCCAGGTGCTGGTGGGAACTCCCGGCCGGCTGCTGGATCACCTGCGGAAGGGGAATACCAGCCTGGGCGGGGTGAAATACCTGGTGCTGGACGAAGTGGATGAAATGCTCCGCCAGGGCTTCGGGGAGGATATCGAAACCCTCCTGAGCCTGATGCCCCAGCCCCACCAGACCATGATGTGTTCCGCCACGCTGGATGAGGAAGTCCGGAAACTGGGCCGGCAGCTGACCACCAATCCCCTGGTCATCGACATTGCCCCCAGGGAAGCCACCGCTTCCACCATCCATCAGATCTGCATCAAGGTCAGCGAAGACCACAAGGCAGAGGCCCTGGCTTCCCTGATCCGCCGGTACAACCCCTTCCTGATGCTGGTGTTCTGCTGCAGCAAGGAACGGGCCATCGAACTCAGCGACTGGCTCTATGGGGAAGGGTTCAATGTGGATGTGCTCCACGGGGACATGTCCCAGACCAAGCGGCGCCAGGTGATGGAAAACTTCCGGAAGGCCAAGCTCCAGATCCTGGTGGCCAGCGACATTGCCGCCCGGGGTCTGGATGTGGAAGGTATCACCCAGGTGGTGAACTACGACATTCCCCACGATCCGGACTGGTATGTCCACCGGATCGGACGGACGGGCCGGGCCGGCAGCGAAGGCACGGCCATCACCTTCTATACGGCGGATGAGACCCGCTGGCTCCAGAACCTGGAGAAGAAGCTGAACATCACCCTGGAACGGCAGAATCTGGCCGGGGAGAAGGTCCGCCGGACGGTGAAGCCGGTGCGTCCCAAGAAGAAACGGGTGCCCAAACGGGGCAAAAGCGCTGTAGGTCCCAACAAACGGGGAACCAAATATGCAGAAGCGTCCCGGAAACAGAAACCCAAAGAAAAATAATCAATCATTGAAATGGAGAGGTGCTAACCATGAGTGAAGTACGTGTACGTTTTGCTCCCAGTCCCACTGGGTATCTGCACATCGGCGGGGCCCGGACGGCTCTGTTCAACTGGCTGTTTGCCCGGAGCCAGGGGGGGAAGATGGTCCTGCGGATCGAAGATACCGACCGGGACCGGCTGAAGGAAGATTCCGTCTCCCAGATCATCACCAGCCTGAAATGGCTGGGCCTGGACTGGGATGAAGGCCCGGAAGTGGGCGGGGACCATGGCCCCTACTACCAGTCTGAACGGCTGGACCTGTACCGGAAATACTGCCAGCAGCTGGTGGATGAGGGCAAGGCCTACTACTGCTTCTGCTCCGCCGCCGATTTGGAAGCCCAGCGGGAAGAACAGCGGAAGAAAAAGCAGCCTTTCCATTATGCAGGCACCTGCCGGGACCTGGATCCGGCGGAAGCCAAGAAACGGGTAGAAGCGGGAGAAGCCCATTCCATCCGGATCAAACTGCCCAAAGAAGGCACCATCACCGTCCATGACATGATCCACGGGGACGTGACCTTCAACTGGAACCAGTTCGATGATTTCGTCATTATGAAGACCAACGGGATCCCCACCTACAACTTTGCCGTAGTGGTGGACGACCATCTCATGGGCATGACCCATGTGCTTCGGGCGGAAGAACATCTGACCAACACTCCGAAACAGCTGGTGATCTACGATGCCCTGGGCTGGAAAGCACCGGAATTCGGCCATATGCCCATGATCCTGGCACCGGACCGGAGCAAACTGAGCAAACGGCATGGGGCCACCTCTGTGGAAGAATTCCGGGACAAAGGGTACCTGCCGGAAGCCATTATCAACTACCTGACCCTGCTGGGCTGGGCGCCCGGCAATGACCAGGAAATCTTCACCCTGGAAGACACGGTGAAAGCCTTTGACTTCAGCAAAATGTCCAAAAAGGCTGCCGTATACGATGTGAAAAAGCTCACCTGGCTCAACGGCCAGTATCTTTCCGACCTGCCTCTGCGGAAAATCGCCGATGCCGCCGTGCCTTTCTTCAAGAAAGCCGGACTCATCGATGACAGCTATCTGCCGGCTCATCAGGAATACTTCGACCACCTGGTGGATGTGGTCCGGGTGCGGGTAAAGACCCTGGAAGAACTGGCGGATGGTGCCAGCTATTTCTTCAAGGATTTTGACAGCTACGATCCCAAAGGCGTGGCCAAGTCCTTCAAGCCGGAAGCCGCTGACCTGCTCCAGAAAGCCCATGATGCCTTGGCAGCCCTGCCGGTGTTCGATCTGAAGACTACGGAGGAATGCTACAACAAGCTGGCGGAAGATCTGGGCCTGTCCCTGGGCAAAGTGATCCATCCCACCCGTCTGGCCCTGACCGGCCGGACCTTCAGCCCGGGCATGTTCGACGTGATGGTGCTCCTGGGCCGGGAAAAGACCCTGGGACGGATGGAAAAAGCCATCGCCTTCATCAAGACACAGGGCTGAACCCATGGATAAATACATCTGCCTGGATATTGGGGGCACCGCCATCAAATACGGCCTGGCAGACAGCAGAGGGAGACTGTTCAACAAGGACAGTCTCCCCAATGTTATTGCCAAAGACGGAGTGGACGCCTTCCTGGACCAGGTGCTGGGGCTGATCGGCTCTTACCAGAAATACTTCAAGATCCAGGGGGCCGCCATTTCCATGGCTGGCATGATCAATCCCCAGACCGGGGAAGTGCTCCATGCGGCTCCGCATTTTCCCGGGCTCACCGGCACCAATCTGGTCCAGCTGGTATCCCGGAAGCTCCAGCTGCCCTGCCGGGTGGAAAATGACGTGAACTCTGCAGCCCTGGGGGAATACTGGCTGGGGAACGGCCGGGGAGCCAAAAGCCTGTTCTGCATCACCATCGGCACCGGCATCGGGGGCGCCTTTGTACTGGACGGCAAACTCTGGCCCGGGAATTCCTTCACTGCCGGGGAAGTGGGACAGGCCAAACTGGGCGGCCGGAACCACTGGGAGGACGCCGCTTCCGTCACTGCCCTGGTCCAGAAAGCCGCCCGGCTGAAAGGAGTGGATCCGGAAACCCTCAACGGGAAGATCCTCTGTGAAATGGTCCGCCACGGGGACAAACCTCTCCACAGGCTGCTCCGGGAAACCGTCCACCAGTGGGCCACAGGCATTGCGGCCATCTGCTACATGATGAATCCCCAGCGGGTGATCCTGGGGGGCGGCATCATGGCCCAGCAGGACCTGCTGGAACCCATGCTCCAGGACAGCCTGAAAAAGGAACTGCTGCCGGTGGTACTGGACAAGACCACCGTGGCCTTTGCGGGCCTGGGCAATGATGCAGGGCTGATCGGCGCCCTGTACAACTTCCTGGCCAGAGAAAAGAAAAGAAGTTGACAACAGCTGTAATATACTGTACAATATTACGGTATCACTTTGAGCATGCGCCGTTAGCCCCGGCCCGTACCCAAAGACTCATCACTGGATACAGTTCAAGATTGAGTTTTTATTAGGAGGAATAAGGATGAAAACATACATGGCCACCCCGGCTACCATTGAACGCAAATGGTATGTAGTGGATGCCGCTGACAAGACTCTGGGCCGTCTGGCTGCAGAAGTTGCCAAAGTGCTCCGCGGTAAAAATAAACCGACTTTTACCCCGCATATGGATACCGGTGATCACGTGATCATCATCAACGCTGCTCAGGTGAAACTGACCGGCAAAAAACTGGTGCAGAAGGTTTACTTCCGTCACTCCGGGTATCTGGGCGGCGACAAATACACCAAAGCAGGGGATATGCTGAAGAACAACCCTGTAAGAATGGTGGAACTGGCTGTTCGGGGTATGGTTCCCCACAACCGTCTGGGCAATCAGATCATCAAGAAACTGCATGTATACGCTGGTTCTGAACATCCTCATGCTGCACAAAAGCCTGAAGTTCTGACCATCGATATTCGCTAAGAGGAGAGGAGAACTAGAAAATGGCAAAAGTTACGTATGATGCAACTGGCAGCCGCAAAAGCTCCGTTGCCCGTGTTCGCCTTGTTCCGGGCGAAGGCAAAATCGTTGTAAACGGCCGTGAACTGAGTGAATACTTCGGCCTGAAGACCCTGGAACTGGTTGTTCGGCAGCCGCTGGACACCACCGAAACCCTGGGCAAATATGATGTACTGGCCAACGTTGTTGGCGGCGGCATCTCCGGCCAGGCTGGCGCAATCCGTCATGGTATTGCCCGCGCCCTGCTGAAAGTTGACGCTGATTTCCGTCCTCTGCTGAAGAAAGCCGGTCTCCTGACCCGCGATCCTCGGGAAAAGGAACGCCGCAAGTACGGTCTGAAAAAAGCAAGAAAGGCTTCCCAGTTCTCCAAACGGTAATTTTCCGTTCCGGATCATGGAAACCTCAAACGAGGGTATTGCATATTCTGTGCAATACCCTCGTTTTTTTTGCATATCCAACGAATCTTTTCCTTCAGTCATTGACCATTGACAAAAAAAACAGGGGCCATCCAGGCCCCTGTTTTTTATTTGCTCTTCTTCGCCTTGACTTCGTCCATGTATTCGTTCATGATCTTCACGGCGCAGTAGTCTCCGCACATGGAGCAGTATTCTTCGCTGCTCTTGTTCTTGGCAGACCGGATGGCTCTGGCTTTTTCCGGATCGATGGCCAGGCTCAGCTGCTTGTCCCAATCCAGGACTTTCCGGGCTTTGGCCATGGCCAGATCCTGGGCTACCGCAGAGGGCAGGCCTTTGGCCACGTCGGCGGCATGGCCGGCAATCCGGGCGGCTACCACCCCTTCCCGGACGTCGTTGATGTCCGGCAGGCCCAGGTGTTCGGCCGGGGTCACATAGCACAGGAAGTTGGCACCGGTAAAGGCGGCCAGGGTACCGCCGATGGCGGAAGTGATGTGGTCGTAGCCGGGAGCGATATCGGTGACCAGGGGCCCCAGCACATAGAAGGGAGCACCGTGGCAGATCCGTTTCTGGAGCTGCATGTTGGTGGCAATCTGGTTGTAGGGAACATGTCCCGGGCCTTCCACCATCACCTGTACCCCTTTGGCCCAGGCACGCTGGGTCAGTTCGCCCAGGTTCAGCAGTTCCTGGATCTGGGTCCGGTCGGTGGCGTCTGCCAGGCAGCCGGGCCGGCAGCCGTCGCCCAGGCTGATGGTTACATCATATTTGGCGCAGATGTCCAGGATTTCATCGTAGAATTCGTAGAAGGGATTTTCCTTCCCGTTGTGGAGCATCCAGCCGGACAGGAAAGAACCGCCCCGGCTGACAATGTCCATTTCCCGGCCTTCGTTGATCAGGTTGTGGAGGCACTGGCGGGTGAGGCCGCAGTGCATGGTCATGAAGTCAGCCCCGTCCTTGGCCTGCTGTTCCACTACGGTGAAAATGTCGTTCTTGTCCATTTCCGTCACTTTGCCATGGGCCTTGATGGCCTGGACCGTGGCCTGATAAATGGGTACGGTGCCCACCATGACGGTGGAATGTTCAATGATGGCCTTCCGGGAGGCGTCGATGTTGTTGCCGGTGGACAGATCCATCACCGCATCAGCTCCGGCGTCGATGGCTGCTTTCAGTTTGTCCAGTTCCGGAGCGGGATCCGGAAAAGCGGAAGAAGTCCCGATGTTGGCGTTCACCTTGGTGGAAAGGCCTTCGCCCACACCCCGGGGAACCAGGTTCTTGTGGTTGATGTTGGCGGGGATGCAGATGGTGCCTTTGGCCACTCCGTCCCGGATGAATTCCGGGGTTACTCCTTCCTGGCGGGCCACTTCCGCCATCTGGTCAGTGATTTTACCCTGCAGCGCAGCTTGTCTTTGGGTCAGCATAAAACAAATCCTCCTTCATGGATGCAAAAAGGGCCGCTTTCCTGGCAAAAAAGGAAAGCGGCCCGACAAAACAGCCTCACCACTTTCCTTCGGCGGTATTAACCGCATCAGGTTCAAAGGGTCGACCGTCAGGTCTCTCAGCGATAGCGCCCCTAGTGATGCTTCAACTTTAACAAAAAATAGAAAAGAATGCAATAGGAAAAACTCAAATTGCCAACTTCTGAGTAGTTAGACAATTCGCAATAAATCTAGGCGGCCTAATTGCGTTTATGTTCGCAACAGACCGTAAACGTAGAATCCATGCGGGTTTTCGGCTTTTTCGTCACCTTCTTTATGTTCGATGAAATCCGTAAAAATAACAACGCTCTGCACAATTTCTGCACATTTTTAGATGGTCAGTTTTTCAAGGGCTTCCCGTTCTTTTTCCTTCATTTTACTGGTGACATGGGTGTAAATCTTCATCGTGGTTTGCGGGTTGGAATGTCCGACCCTTGCCATAATGGTTTTGAGGGGGAAGTTTTCTTCTACCAACATACTGATATGGGTGTGACGAAAAATATGAGAAGTGATGTGCTTGCCATTGACCCGAACCTTTTTGAGAGTCGATTCAATGGTATTATAGTCATAGGGAGAACCAGAGCGACCCGTAAAAATGTAACCTTTGTCCTTGTAACCGTCCGTCCACAGAGATTTCCTTTTATCATCCGTGATGAACCATTCAAGGATACTGACGGCACGGGAGTTGATTGCCACAGTGCGACAGGAAGTCGCATTTTTAGGAGTGCTACGGCGGGTGGGCAATTCCTCGTATTCTACACGAGTTATTGTCCCATTGACATGGATTTCCTTCTTTTTAAGGTCGATATCTTCCCGCCGCAAGGCCAGAAGTTCCCCAATCCTCAGCCCCGTCAAGCTGATGAACTCCATAGCGTATCCGATTCTCTCGTTTATCGCTACAAGTTGGTGAAGACAATCCTTCAATTCATCCCGTTCCAAAAACTTGTTGGCGGTCTTGCCTTCTTCTTCCATCGTCATGGGACGGCGGGGAAGTCGGATTTCCAGAAATTCGTTGATATTGTCGATATAGTGGGCCTTTTTCGCATAGCGCATGGAATTCTTGATGATTCCCAACACTGCATTACAGTACCCTCGTGAATTTGCGTTCATGGATTTTATGGCCCTTTCCACAAGGGCGGGGGTAACGTCACGGAACAAAATCCCATCGGGAAGCAAGGAGAGAATCTTGCGAACTTGATTGATGTGATTTTGTTGTGTCTGCGGCTTTACCTCGCTTTTCACAGAGTCGAGCCATTCGCCCAACAGTTGCCGCATGGTCAACGTTTTGGCTATCGTTTCAGCCCTTTTCGGTTTGGCCATCCTCTTGACGTTGTACTTCTTCAACAACATCCGCCGTGCCTGGCCCTCAGCCTGTTTCGTGTGTTTGGCAAGGGTGACGGCAATGGAATAGGTCTTCCCATTCTCATCGGTGAACCGTTCACGGTAGACATACCGTGTACCTTTCGAATTTTTCGTTTCAGTTATCCACATATACAATACCTCTTTCCCGTTCCACGCTGCCCCTGTAAGCCGCCAGACATGGGATAAAGGTATCAGCCCCCGCATGGACGGGGGTTATTTTTTGGGAACTGTGGACAGGTCGAACGGGTGATACCGCTCTTCCAGATATTCGCAAACATCGAAAAAGTTCGGGTTCAGTGAAGTGAATTTCGCTCTCAGTTCCTTGTATTTTGGGTCTTTATCTAACTCCATCATAGCGGGGTAGAGTGATTCTTCCTGTAGAAGACGGAAGGCGTTATCCAGTTGCCGCCGTTCAACATGGTTGCCCTTTGACTGTAAAAGACTGACGATTTCAACAACTCTTTCATATGGTAAATAGTAGGATTGCACGGGCGGCGCATACAGTTTGGTAGAACGGTCTTTAGAATCCGACATTCTGAACGGAAACCCCTCAACGCTTTCAGTAGAAAGAAGTTCAACGGTCGTGGAACCATCTCTTTCGAGAAATTGCAAACGATACCCATAGGATTCCAAAAAGTTTACAAGTTTTTCTTTCTCGCTTTCTGGTTCGTAATCTATGAGCCTGTCAAGCGATAATCCCAACACCCTTGCGATTTTCCAACAGATTTCAATGGACGGTGTTCTTCTTCCACCCTCGTAATTTATGAGGGCTTGCCTAGAAATATTGGCCCCGTGTGCAAGTTCTTCTTGTGTCAGTTCGGCACGTTCTCTGTAGAACTGGATTGCCTTTCCCAATTTACCTGCAAATGAATCATCTTTAGCGGTTGCGACCATTTTTATCACCTCATCTCAATTATACAGTTGCGTTTAACCCTAGTCAACAACTGAATCGTAATTTCTATTATGGTCGCCCCTTGTAATTTTAGAAAAAGTGTGCTACTGTATAAATGTAACCAAATGGAATAGTAAAAATAAATGCTGTTCCAAATGTTCAGACACTAGAGAAAGGAAGTGTTCCTCATGAGAATCAACGTTTACGCCGTGTTGGACGCAATGGCAAAGAAGGAAGTCAACCAAACCGCCCTCGCCAAAAAATCGGGCGTGACAAGGCAAGCCATAAACAACGTGCTGAAAGGACAGAAGAGGGGTGTGCGTATCGACACGATTGGCAAACTTGCCGCCGCACTCGATGTTCCGCCCCTCGAACTCATCCAAAAATAAAATGCTGACTACGCTGCCCCTGTAAGCCGTCAGCCTGGACAGTTCAACGAATCGGGAAGGAGATATTTGTATGGAAAAGTACACATTGAAGAAGGCACGGGAACAGTTGGGCCTTCCACAAGACATGGCCGCCTTCATCATCGGGGTGACTTCCACCACCTTGCGGCGTTGGGAACGGGGTGAATCAACCCCGACCCTTGAAGGGTTTTGGAAACTCTGCAAACTCTATGGGGTTGAACCCGACAAAATCTGTCTAATGGAAAGGAGATGATTTCCATGAAGGAGAACGAGATGGTCAAAATCGGCGGCAAGCTGTTCCGTCAGTTCGCCCCCATCGATTTTGATGGGAACCAATGGTTACGGACGACCCAACTTGCAAAGATGTTCTCTCTGACACGTAGCACGATTTGGAAGTTCGTGGGAATCATGGAAACCGAACCACGGTACAAGAACAGCATTCTTCATGTCAGCCCCCGTGCCACGCTCATCAAGGGGCGGGATTTCCTCGCATACCTGCAAGACCGTAACCGAAACTACATGAGGGGGTGAAGACAGACGGCGGCAAGGGTATCACGGAAGAACATGGACGGAAAAGGCCCAAAAACAGCGAGCAAGGGGCCAGATTTTCAAAATAAAAAATCAGCCGTGATAGATTCCATGCACCAAATAGATGACACGGAAATACCACGGCTGATGGAAAGGACGATTTTTCATGAAGAAGAAAATCATTGTTACTGAATCGAAAAAAACGCCGATACGGGCCATTCGTGAATATTGCCTAGAGTGTAGCGGGGGGAGCAACGTAGAAGTGAAATTGTGCGCTCTGGAACGCTGTCCCCTGTATGCGTTTCGGTTCGGGGTGCGCCCCGCAACGGCGGCAAAGAGATTTGCCAGTCAAGGCAATGACGTAATAAAAAAATCCGCTCTGTGAAGGACAAAAACACGAAGCGGATTGGAACAGTACAACGGGAAAGAAGTATCTGTCTTTCTTATTGTAACATAGTTCGTTACATTTTACAAGCGAAAGGAGAATTTGATGATATATCAAATTTTAAAATCCCGTCATGCTGACAGCCCCGAAACGGCTGTCACTACGGCGGAACTCATGGAAATCACGGGCCTAACCCAACGTCAGATTGTTGCACAGGTGGAAAAGGAACGAGGACGGCATTTCATCAATAGTTGCATGAAAGGCAAAGGCGGCTACTACCGACCCCGTACAAGGGCGGATGTGGCGAAGTACAATAAAATCCGTGAATACAGGATTGCCCAAACGGCTATTACCATGAAGATGTCCAGAAAGTTCTTGAAGCGTTGGGGGAACTGAAACCCGTGGGGGCTGCCGTTGTGCGGCCCCTCTTCCATTCTAATCAACTCTACAAGGAAGTGATAAATTGGGCAAGAAGCGAAATAAGAAAAACAATCTGAACCCGTGGTTGACGGCAAACCGACCCGACCAAAAGGATTCATTCATACAGGTTGGTGAGAGTCTTGCGACTCACCCTGTATTTAAAACGTTGTCAATAACGGCGAGATATATTTATGAGCGAATGAGTGTTTATGCGAACTATGCAAAAAATAATAATGAACTTGATTTCACTTTCCCCCGTTCAGTATATTGCGGCAAATACGGTATAAGTTCGAACGCCTTTCATCGTGCAATAAAAGACCTGATAGAGAAGGGTTTTGTGCGTTGCGTTCTTAAAGGCAAAAATCAGCGAGTGGCTTCAAAATACAGAATGGTGCAAGTGTGGAAAATTGGAAATCCGTTAAATGGCTGTCCTCAAACGGGGCGGCACTTGTCTCAAAACGGTACGCCTAACGCCATTGCCGCACCTAATATTGGGATTCAGCACTATCCTAGAGTAAACATCAAAATTGAAGAAAAAGACGAACCCCCGCATGAAGCCTAGCATTTTGGGCTTGCAAGCCGTTTTTTGTGCCATCCCGAATTGAGACAAGGGGCATACCGAATTGAGACAGATATTATAATAATATAGCCATGGCTAGGGGCTTATTTAGTGGTTGTATGTTTGTCACCCTGTTGAAATGCTCATG
>NZ_FR902038.1:7232-8134 GCF_000437815.1 Acidaminococcus sp. CAG:542 | reverse complement strand
GCATTCTAACCAACTGAACTACTGGGCCGTTGCGGCGTCTTCTTCAAGCGCCGACTTGTATAGTATACGAGAGAAGGAGAAAAAAGTCAAGGACTTTTTTCTCCTTCTCCGGTCAAATGGTATGATCTGCCTGGTCCACCTTTTTCAGGGTTTCTTCCAGGTGTTCTTTCAGTTTGCCTTCCAGCTCCTTGAGATTTTTGCTGTCGAAATCCATGGAGGCGTGGAATACGGAGTTGATCTTCACTTCCCCGAAGAACTGGTCCCGCAGCCGGTTGTACATGATGATCAGCTGGTCCATCCGGTCGAAGTTGGAATAGTCGATCATGATGATGGACCCGTTGATGTGCTCGATGGCGTTGGCGGGTTTGATGTACAGTTCAAAGGGGCCGATCTTTTTCGGCAGATGGTTCCCGTAGTCCCAGGTCAGGATCCCGTGTTCCGCCACCTGCTCTCCCAGGTTCACGCTGGTGGGGTCTTCCATGCTGTGGAGGATCCCGGGCAGGTAGGCCTGGACGTTTTTGGCGAACACATCCTTGTCCTTGTAGATGAACCGGATGTCCCGGTAGGAATTCATCCCCATGGTGTGGACCACGATATAGTCGAAGGTCTCGGAAGTGTAGATGATATCCAGCTTGGCTCGGAGTTCCGGAGCTTCATACCGGCAGATGGTGAGCACCTGGCCGTCGATGGTGTCCACCAGTTTCTTGGTGAACTTCCCCACCTGGTCCGGCAGCCCTTTGATGAAATCCCACTGACGGGTCTCCTGCTGGATCTCTTCAATCGGTTTGTACCCCATGGCCGGTTACGCCTTCTTTTCAGCAGCTCTGGCGGCGTCCTGGGCCAGGAGTTTTTCCAGCCGGCCGCAGCTCATTTTCCCTTCGTGGCAGACCCGGTCGCTGTCG
>NZ_FR902038.1:0-7196 GCF_000437815.1 Acidaminococcus sp. CAG:542 | reverse complement strand
CCGGCCTTCTCAAAGAGGATGGGAGCCACTTCCTTCACCTGCCGGAGCATTTCCCAGGCCAGGGCCCGGATCTCCCACTGGGCCCTGGCGCAGCACCGGAGCTGGAAGAAATGGAGCAGGCTCCGGGCGTTCATGGTGACCACGATCTTGGTTTCCGCCGCGTTGGGCAGGATGTACCGGGCATCTTCCGCCGGCACCCCTGCCTCCGTCCATTTGTTGTACAGGTCCTGGATCCGGCTGCACAGGTCCTCAAATTCCTTCTTGCATTCCGGCCGGGCTGCCAGGGTAGGCGGCAGGATGGTCTCGAAATCGTGTTCCTTCACATACCGCTGGCTCTGCTGGCTGTAGGAAGCGATCCGGTGGCGCACCAGCTGGTGGGTCAGCACCCGGGACACCCCTTCGATGGCAAAGGTGAAGCTTACATGCTCAAAGGTGGAGGTGTGCCCCATCTGGCCCAGCCGGCGCACCAGGCTGGCCACTTCCTGGTCGGTCATCTTGGTTTCCAGTTCCGCTGCCCCGATGGGAGAATAGCAGAGCCGGGCGCTCATGGCCACGGTCCGGTCCGGTTCGGGAGTATAGCGGAGCAGTTTTACATGCATCATTTCTTTTTCTGTTTCCTTTCGTCCTCCATGGCCCGGCGGATCAGCTCAAAGGACCGGTCCATCAGTTCCTGGAGCCGGTCCTTCCGGTCCGTCAGGTGCAGGTAGCCCATCAGGGCTTCGAAAGCCGTGCCCTGGCGGTATTCCCGGACACTGGCACTTTTGGGCACCGTGCTTTTGGTGTTCCGGCCCCGCCGGGCGATCTGGGCTTCCTCTTCCGTCAGGATCCCGGCTTCTTCCATGTCATCCATGGCTTTGGCCTGCATCACCGCGGATACCATCCGGCTGGCCAGGTCGTGGAGCACCTGCACATGGCTGCTCACGGGCAAAAGCCGCATCCGCACATACAGGGAAAACACCGCATCCCCGATATAGGCCAGTTCCACCGGGTGGATCAGCCGGGGTTCCGGCAGGGTCTGCGGGGTTCCGCAGGTATGCAGCACATGGTCCAGGAGCCGCTGATACTGTTCGTATCTCACTTTCTCTTCCACCGTACGCCCTGGGGCGTGTCTTCCAGGATGATCCCCTTGGCGGCCAGTTCGTCACGGATGGCATCGGCCTTGGCAAAATCCCGGGCTTTCCGGGCAGCCTGCCGTTCTTCGATCTTGGCGGCGATTTCCGCTTCCTCGTTGCTCACCGCGCCCCCTTCGCTGTTGGCGGCCGGTTCACTTTCCAGGATCCCGATGACCCCGGTCATTTCCTTCCAGGCCTTGTCCATCTGTTCCACCAGTTTGCCGTCAGGCTTCTTGGCGCCGCTGAGGATGGCGTTGTGGTACACGTTGATCTCCTTGGCCAGGGCGAACAGATAGCTGATGGCCAGAGAGGTGTTGAAATCGTCGCTCATGGCGTCGAAGAACCCCTGGCGCAGTTCCGCCACTTTGTCCCGGAGAGCCAGGCTTTCCGCGTCCGGCCCCACGGTGATCACCTGCTGGATCTCCCGCAGGTTGTTCTGGGCCGTGCGCAGCCGTTCCAGGCTCCGTCCCGCTTCCGCCAGCCGTTCCTGGCTGAAGTCCAGAGGACTCCGGTAGTGGGTGTTCAGGATGAAATACCGGATGGTTTCCGGTTCGTATTCTTTCAGCAGATCATACACGGTCTTGAAGTTGCCCAGGGATTTGGACATCTTTTCTTCATTGATGGTGATGAATCCGTTGTGGACCCAGTACCGGACGAAGGGATGGACCCCGGTGGCTCCTTCGCTCTGGGCAATTTCATTTTCGTGGTGAGGGAAGATCAGGTCGCTGCCGCCCCCATGGAAGTCCAGGGTGTTGCCCAGGTACTTGGTGCTCATGGTGGAGCATTCAATGTGCCAGCCCGGCCGGCCTTTGCCCCAGGGGCTGTCCCAGGAGGGTTCTCCCGGTTTGGCGGATTTCCACAGGGCGAAATCCATGGGGTTCTCTTTCCGTTCGTCCACGTCCACCCGGGCGCCGGCCATCATGTCTTCCAGCTTCCGGCCGGACAGTTCCCCGTAATGGGCGAACTTTTCCACCCGGTAGTACACGTCCCCGTCCACCACATAGCCGTAGCCATGGTCGATCAGCTGCTGGACCGTGTGGATGATGTCAGGGATGTGTTCGGAAACCCGGGGATAGATATGGGCCCGCTTCACATGGAGCTTGTCCATCACTTCGAAATAGGCTTTGATGTACCGGTTGGCGATCACGTCCCAGGTGACCCCTTCTTCATTGGCGGCCCGGATGATCTTGTCATCCACGTCGGTGAAGTTCTGGACATAGGTCACATCGTACCCTTCATGGTCCAAAAACCGGCGGATGGTGTCCCACACCACAAAGGGCCGGGCATTGCCGATATGGGGATGGTTGTAGGGAGTGACCCCGCACACATAGATCCCCACCTTCCCGGGATGGAGAGGCACGAACTCCTCTTTCTGCCGGGTCATGTCATTATATACACGGATGCTCATAGAAAGCTCCTTTCCTTACAGGTTCACGCCGGCTTTGGCCAGGCTGCCCCGGATCCGGGCGGCCGCACGGTCTTTGCCCAGGAGGGGAATCATTTCCGCCAGTTCCGGTCCGTGCTGGTTGCCGGTGAGAGCCACCCGCACAGGCATGAACACTTTCTTGCCCCCCAGCTTGGTTTCCTTCTGGACGGCTTTGAACAGGGCCTTGGTGCCGGCATGGTCCAGGTTTTCTGCAGCTGCCAGTTTGTCCAGGAACAGGCTCATCACCTGGGGCACTGTTTCTTCCTTCAGCACGGCTTCCGCTTCCGGAGTTTCGAAGTCGAATTCGTCAGTGAAGTACAGGGCCACTTTTTCCGGGATTTCCTTCCCGAATTCCGCCTGGTCCCGGGCGGTCAGGATGACTTTCTTCAGCCATTCCAGCTTGTCCCCGGTTTCTTCCCCGGTCATGTACCCGGCTTCCTTCATGAAGGGTACGGCAAAAGCCACATAGTCTTCGTCGGACAGCTGGCGCATGTAATGGGCGTTCAGCCAGTTCAGTTTCTTGATGTCGAATACCGCCGGGTTCTTGGCCACATGGTCCAGAGAGAACTGCTGGATCAGTTCTTCCCGGGAGAAGATTTCCTGGTCAGAATTGGGCGCCCAGCCCAGGAGAGCCAGGAAGTTCACAATGGCGTCAGGCAGGTAGCCCATCTGCCGGTACTGGTCCACGGAAGTGGCCCCGTGCCGTTTGCTCATCTTCTTGTGGTCCGGTCCCAGGATCAGGGAAATATGACCGAAGGTGGGTTTTTCGAATCCCAGGGCATCGTACAGCAGCAGCTGCCGGGGCGTGTTGGACAGATGTTCTTCCGCCCGGATCACACAGTTGACCCCCATCAGGGCGTCGTCGATGACCACGGCGTAGTTGTAGGTGGGGATCCCGTCGCTTTTCACGATGACAAAGTCCCCGATGCCGTTGGAATCGAAATGCACGTCCCCACGGACTTCATCGTGGACCACAATATCCTGGTCTTCCGGCACCCGGAACCGGATGGTGGGTTTCCGGCCTTCCGCTTCGTAGGCGGCCCGCTGCTCCGGAGTCAGGTTCCGGCATTTCCCCATGTACCGGGGCGTCTTCCCCTGGGCGGTCAGGGCTTCCCGTTCCGCTTCCAGTTCTTCCGGAGTGCAGTAGCAGTAATAGGCCTTGCCTTCTGCCAGCAGCTTGTCGGTGTATTTCTTGTAGATGTCCAGCCGTTCCATCTGCCGGTAGGGGCCGTTGGGGCCTCCCACATCCACCCCTTCATCCCAGTCGATGCCCAGCCATTTCAGGGCCGCTTTGATGTTGGCTTCCCATTCCGGTTTGGACCGGTCCTGGTCGGTGTCTTCGATCCGCAGCAGCATGACCCCGTTTTCCTTCCGGGCCAGCAGCCAGTTGAACAGCGCAGACCGGGCGCCTCCGATGTGGAACGGCCCGGTAGGGCTGGGTGCAAAACGTACTTTCAGTTTCTTTTCCATTGTATCTTCCTCCCAAAGGTTTTTTATCTTGTAAGACTGGCCACGGCTTCGGCAGCAATGCCTTCTCCCCGGCCTGTAAAGCCCAGTTTTTCCGTGGTGGTGGCCTTTACGTTCACCGCGTCCCGGGGCAGCCCCAGGTCCGCGATGAGATTCTCCAGCATGGCCGGCTCATAGGGAGCCAGCTTGGGACGCTGGGCGATGATGGTCACATCCACGTTGTTCACCTGCCAGCCGGCTGCCCGGAGCTTCTCCAGCACCGCCGCCAGCAGTTTCCGGCTGTCCGCCCCCAGATAGGCGTCGTCCGTATCCGGGAACAGCCGGCCGATGTCTCCCAGGCCCGCCGCCCCCAGCAGGGCGTCCATCAGGGCATGGAGAGCCACATCCGCGTCAGAATGGCCGTCCAGTCCTTTATCCCAGGGCACAGTGACCCCGCAGAGGATCAGAGGCCGGCCTTCCACCAGCCGGTGCACGTCATACCCGGATCCGATCCGGAATTCCATAGGCTTTCCCTCCCTGCGTTCTGCCAGATCCTGAGCCCAGGCCAGGTCTTCCGGCGTAGTGATCTTCCGGTTGTCATAGTCCCCCATGATGAGGGCCACCTGACCGCCCAGGGCTTCCACCAGGCTGGCATCGTCGGTCACATCCAGCCGGCGTTCCCGGGCCAGGGCAAATCCTTCCCGGAGCAGCTCCGGCCGGAAGATCTGAGGAGTCTGGACCGCCCAGAGACGGCTCCGGTCCAGGGTGTGGTCCACAGAACCGGCGCAGTCATCCACTTTGATGGTATCCTTGCAGGGCACTGCAGCAATGGCTGCCCCGGTTTCCCGGGCTTTGTCCCACACCCGCTGGAACAGTTCCGGCCCGGCAAAGGGACGGGCCCCGTCGTGGACCGCCACCCAGGAGGCATCCTCAGGCAGAGCCGCCAGGGCATGGGCCACGGAATCCTGCCGCTCTTTCCCGCCGGTGACCACCTGCCAGGCAAGGCCGGGGAACTGCCGGTCCTGCCACTCCTGGAGCAGCTGCCGGGCTCCCGTTTCTTCCCCTTTGGCCACAGTGACCAGGGCCAGGGTCAGGCCGGGCACCTGGCTCAGCTGATGCAGGTTCCGGACCAGGATGGGGATTCCCCGGACAGAGGCATAATTTTTATTATACCCCAAACCCAGCCGTTTTCCCATACCTGCGGCGGCAATGATGCAAACCAATTCCTTTTCCATCCCATCATTCCTTATCTTATTTCAGTTTGGCAAAGATCATCCGTCCGGCAGAAGTCTGGAGCACGGAGGTGACCGTCACCGGTACGGTGAAGTTCACACAGCGCTTGCCCCCTTCCACCACCACCATGGTACCGTCATCCAGGTAGCCGATGGCCTGGCCCGGTTCCTTGCCTTCCTTGGCCAGATAGATCTGGAGTTCTTCTCCCGGCAGTACGGACTGCTTCAGGGCATTGGCCAGGTCGTTGATGTTCAGCACCCGGACCCCCTGGATCTCCGCCACCTTGCTCAGGTTGAAGTCATTGGTGGCCACCATGCCGCCCCGCTCTTTGGCCAGACGGACCAACTTGGTATCCACTTCCGTAATGTCGTCATAATCCTTGTCGGCGATTTCCACCACCGCGTTTTTGTCCCCCTGGATGGCCCGGACAATGTCCAGCCCTCTCCGGCCCCGGTTCCGTTTCAGGGTATCCCCGGAATCGGCGATTTTCTGGAGCTCTTCCAGGACGAATTTGGGAATCACGATGATCCCTTCCAGGAACCCCAGCCGGATCACATCCAGGATGCGGCCGTCGATCAGAACGCTGGTATCCAACAGTTTATAAGTGCGGGAAGCATTACGGGCACTGGCTTTCCGGGCATTGTCCTTGTTCCGGGCAAACCAGACTCGGTTAAAGAATAAAAGGATATCCTCACGTTTGTTCAACGCCACCTTGGCCCCGATGAGGGCCCCCATGATGCTGAAGATCAGGGAGATGTACGGCCCCACAATGGGCAGACGGGAAAAGGCCGTCCCCAAAAGGGTGGCTACCACCAGTCCGGTGATCACCCCGATGGACAGGACAAAAATGTCTCCGGTGGGCAGATCCGCCAGATAGGATGCCAGGATCTCCGAATAATGGAGGGTGGAATGGATCAGGGGCGTGGCGGCAGCCTTGCCGATGTACCCAAAGATCAGGGCCCCGACCACCCCCAGAATCAGGTTCAGAGGCGTCACCCCCAGAAACCCCAGTTTCAGGTAATCCGAAGAAACGAATTCACTGAGAAGAGGCGTGGCGATTTCCATCAGGAAAACCCCCAGGGCAGCAAAGACCAGGATAACGACAAATTTGATGATTTTCTCAACCATAGTTTCACCTCCTTGCGCAACATTTCAAAGTTTATTGTACAATAATACGAAAATAAAGAAAAGAGATTGCAACAGAAATTGGAATAAAGTGTAAAAAAAGGAGGTGTGAAAAATCATTTCACACCTCCCGTCAATGGTCAATTGTCAATGGCTTCATGATGAAATTTGCAGGCAAATTTCCAAGCCAGAAAATTACACAAACTGATCCAGCCATTTTTCACTTTTTTCTTCATCCACGCTTTCCACCAGCATGAACTCACTGAGGAGGATCTGCTTGGCGGTGGTCAGGAGCCTGCGTTCCCCGGCGGACAGCTTCTTTTCCGTTTCCTGTACTGCCAGGGTCCGGACCACATCCGCCACTTCGAAGATGTCCCCGGTCTTCATTTTATCCACGTACATGTTGTACCGGCGGTTCCAGGTGATCCGCTTCATCTTGTTTTCCGGCCGGGCCTTCAGCACGTCTTCCACCTTGGGAAGGATGGCCTTGTTCACAATGGGACGGAGCCCGATTTTATCCACATTGACTTCCGGGATCAGCACCTTCATATCGCTGAGCAGCATCTTCAGCACAAAATAGTTGACCGGATGACCGTCAATCTGTTTCTGCTCCACATTCTTTATCACAGCCGCCCCATGCATGGGGTACAGCACTTTATCGCCCACTGTAAACATTCTGCTACCTCCTTACGTACAGAGTAGATACAATACCAACAACTGTATTTATTGTAGCACGGATGTTGCAAGAAGTCAAATTTTTAGATTATAACACTTATCTTATGGTGATGTCAACGGTTTTTTGAGAAAAAGGGGGTGTTGCACGTTATGTGCAACACCCCGGCCTTATGAGCCGC
>NZ_FR902037.1:9348-14835 GCF_000437815.1 Acidaminococcus sp. CAG:542 | reverse complement strand
CAGGGGCTGTTGCCCCTGCAACAGCCCCTCTTTTAAAACAGCTCGATCTGGTCCGTCTTGGGCATCCCTTCCAGGACACCCAGGTCTTCCAGGATCTCCACGTTGCTGGTACTGATCTTGGCCCGGTTCCGCAGGTCTTCCTGGGAAATGAAGGGGCCTTTTTTCCGGGCCTCCACGATCCCTTCCGCGGCCACGCCCCCGATGCCTCCAATGGCACCCAGAGGCGGCAGCAGCCCGTGTTCCGTCACCAGGAACTTGTGGGCGTCGGATTTGTACAGGTCCACATCATCAAAGGTGAAGCCCCGTTCCAGCATCTCCACACACAGTTCCATGTAGGTGGCCGTATCCTTGTCGTTCACCGAGGCCTTGGTGCCCTGGGCGTTCACGTTCTGAATGAACCGCTTCATGTAGTCCAGGCCCTTGTGGACCAGGGTGAAGTCGAAATGGGGAGCCCGGACCGTAAAGTAGGCGGCGTAGAACTCCTTGGGATGGTGCACCTTGCAGTAGGCAATCCGGTAGGCGCTGAGCACGTAGGCCACGGCATGGGCCTTGGGGAACAGGTACTGAAGGGTGGTACAGGCCTTGATGTAGAAATCCGGGATGTGGGCCTTTTCGAAGGCTTCCAGCTGGTCCGGTTTGAACCCTTTCTTGTGGGCCTTCCCTTTCCGGCTCCATTCCATGATCCCGAAGGCCATGCTGGGCTCCATGCCCTTGTTGATCAGCCAGTTCATGATGTCGTCCCGGGTGGAAATGGTGTCTTCCGTGGGGGTCCCGCTTTTGATCAGGTCCTGGGCATTGTTCAGCCACACATCGGTGCCGTGGGAATACCCGGAAATACGCAGCAGGTCGGAAAAGTTCTTGGGCTTTACGTCGGAAATCATCTGGCGTACGAACCGGGTGCCGCATTCAGGCACCCCGTAGGTGGCCACGTCCGTACCGATCTGCTCCGGGGTCACCCCCAGGGATTTGGTGGACAGGAACAGTTCCATGGTGTCCGGATCCCCGATGGGGATGTTCCGGCAGTAGTCCTCTCCCAGCATCCGGTCCAGCATCTTGATCACCGTAGGATCATCGTGGCCCAGGATATCCAGCTTGACGATCCGTTCGTCAATGGAGTGGAAATCGTAATGGGTGGTGATGGTGCCGCAGCTGGGATCATCCGCCGGATAGGACACGGGGGTGATGTAGTGGACATCCAGGTTCCGGGGGATAACCACAATGCCCCCGGGATGCTGTCCGGTGGTCCGTTTCACCCCGGCCAGTTTGGGGATCAGCCCTTCGATGAAAGCGGTCCGTTTGGGCTCCCCGCGGGTTTCGTAGTACTTCTTGATGTACCCGTAGGCGGTCTTGTCCTTGATGGTGCCCAGGGTACCCGCCCGGAACACATTGTCCCGGCCGAACAGTTCTTCGGTGTATTTGTGGGCCCGGGGCTGGTATTCCCCGGAGAAGTTCAGATCGATATCCGGCACCTTGTCCCCGTGGAACCCCAGGAATACGGCAAAGGGGATGTTGTGCCCGTCCCGGATCATGGGAGTCCCGCATTCGGGACAGTTCTTTTCCGGCAGGTCGAACCCGGACCCTACGGACCCGTCCGTAAAGAATTCCGTATGGTAGCAGTGAGGACACCGGTAATGGGGCACCAGAGGATTCACTTCCGTAATGTTCAGCATGGTGGCCACAAAGGAGGACCCTACGGAACCCCGGGACCCTACCATGTACCCGTCGTCGTTGGATTTTTTCACCAGCAGATGGGCGATGTAGTACAGCACCGAGAACCCGTTGCCGATAATGGAAGACAGTTCCTGCTTCAGCCGGTCCTCCACGATTTTGGGCAGCTTGGGCCCGTACCATTCGTGGGCCTTGGCATAGCTGAGGGATTCCACTTTTTCCTTGGCACCGGGGATGGTGGGCGAATACAGCTGGTCCCGGTCGGGCACCGGTTTGAAGTGCTCCACCTGGCCGCTGATTTTGTTGGAGTTCTCCACCACCACTTCATAGGCCCGGTCCCCCAGGTAGGAGAATTCCTCCAGCATCTCTTCGGTGGTCCGCAGATACAGGGGCGGCTGTTCCTCGTCGGGATAGCCCATCCCCGCCTGGAGGATCTTCCGGGCCAGGGCGTCTTCCGGATTCAGGAAATGGACGTCGCAGGTGGCCACGGTCAGTTTCCCCAGTTCGTCCCCCAGGGCCAGGATCTTTTTGTTGATGGCCTGGAGGTCTTCCACGGTCTTGATCTCCGGGAACCGGGGATCCCGGATCAGATAGTTGTTGTTGCCGGTGGGCTGGATTTCCAGGTAATCGTAGTAGGAGGCGATTTCCCGGAGTTCGTCTTCCGGCACCCCTGCCAGAATGGCCCGGTACACTTCCCCGGCAGCACAGGCGGAGCCGATGATCAGACCGTCCCGGTACTGGTCCAGGAGCCCTTTGGTAAGCCGGGGCCGCTTGGGTTTGCCCCCGAAATACTGCAAATGGGACAGGGACACCAGCCGGTACAGGTTCCGGAGACCTTCCACATTTTTGGCCAGGAGGATGATGTGGTAGTTCTTCTTGTCTTCCCGGCTGTGGCACAGGTACCCTTCCACCCCGTAGATCAGCTTCAGTTCCCAGCCATTCTTTTCCTTCAGGGCTTTGGCTTCGTCATAGGCAAAGGGGAAGGCCTGGACCACCCCATGGTCCGTCAGGGCCAGGGATTTGTGGCCCCAGCGCACGGCGGTGTCCACCAGTTCCTTGATGGGGGTGAGCCCGTCCATCTTGCTCATTTTGGTGTGGCAGTGGAGCTCCACCCGTTTCACGTCCGCCTTGTCTTCCCGGCGTTCCACCGGTTCCTGCATAATGCCTTTGACCCCCACCATCACCAGTTCCGAGTTGGCGTACTTGTCCACGGTGATGTTCCCCTGGATCTTCACCAGGGATCCTTCCGGGATCTTTTTCTGGAGATCGGCACATTCCTTCATGTTCTTTTTCGGGTCGTTCCCCTCGTTCCGTTCCCCAAACCGGATCTTGGCAAAAAGCCCTTCGGTGTCGTCACTGAGCTTGATGGTGAGCATGACGGCTCCCGTCCGGAGTTCCCGTACATCGAACCCCACCACGGTGCCTTCCACCACCACATTGTTCTCTTCTTCCACCACTTCCGCCATGGTCCGGGCCTTTTTGGTGATTTTCCGGCCGTAGACCACTCCGTCGGTCCGGTTCCCGCCGCCCCGGCTGGCTTCCACCGCTTCCAGGGCCTTCAGGTATTCCTCGCTCTGGAAGAAGTCGTCCTCCTGGGGCTCCTCTTCCGGCTCTTCCGGTTCCGGAGGCAGGGGGATTTCCTCATCCTCCAGACAGGGAGCCGCCACCTGGTCCGCATTCACGTTCACGAAGGTCACCTGGGCAACAGAACAGGCAGCGGCCAGCTTTTTCGCCACCGCTGCCAGTTCCTGCTGTTCCAGAGCCGTCGCTGCCGCATCGTAGGAGATCTTCCAGGTATTCCTGGCTTCATCCACTTCCACGTACCGGATGGGAAAGGTTTCCACACAGTGCCGCTGTTCCGGGCTCAGGTCCAGAGTGACCATAAAGTCCAGGAACACGTGTCTGTTGGGTACGATCTTATAGCAACTTGCGCTCATTCCAACCTCTTTGTTCCTTTGTCAGTCATCCACCAGGACGACCTTTTTCACCGCTTCGGCGTTTTCCAGTCCGCTGATGATGGCATTGGCATTGTAATATTTGCCGATTTTCACCAACAGATCCACTTCGATCACACTCCGCTGGGGATCATTCCGGATCCCCAGGATCCGGGTCTTGATGTTCCGTTTCTGGAGATACTCCATAACGTCCATCATGCTATCCGGATTTTTGCTCAGGATCACATGGAGCTTGCACCGGGTGGGTTTCCCCGCCGGAAGCACCTTCTTTTCCAGCCCCCGGATCAGGATCAGGGTGATCAGGGCGATCCCAGTGGCAAAGATGCCCAGAGCCATCATGCCGCAGCCCACTGTAAGGCCGATGGCCGATACGATCCACAGACTGGCGGCGGTGGTAAGCCCCTTGACGGTGAGCCCTTCGTGGAGAATGGTCCCGGCCCCTAAAAAGCCGATGCCGCTGACCACCTGGGAGGCGATCCGGGAAGGATCCCGGGCCTGGGGATGGCCGTCGATGCCGTAAATGGACACCACCATCAAAAGGGCGGAACCGGTGGCCACCAGCACATGGGTCCGCAGCCCCGCCGGCCGGTCCCCGCTGCTCCGTTCCAGACCGATGAGCCCGCCCAGGAACGCAGCCATCAGGATCCGCAGGGTAAGCTGGGCCAGCATTCCGTTATCCATGCCTTTGTCTCCCTTCCTGGATTGTTACCGGTCAACGGTCAGCAGGCCTCCACAGACCATTGACCGTTGACAAAATCAGTGATTACAGCGCCTTGTCCAAAATGTCCCGGATGGCCTGGATCCAGTCTCCTTCGAAGGACACGTCGGCCATTTCGCCGCTGCACCGGAGCTTGGTTTCCATAGCGCCCCGTTTCATGGTCTTGGGTCCGATGACGATCCGCAGAGGGCAGCCGATAAGGTCCGCATCCTTGAACTTCACCCCGGCCCGTTCGTCCCGGTCATCCAGCAGGGTGTCGATGCCGGCGGCGTTCAGGGCATCGTGGACTTCCACAGCCTTCTGCCAGCTTTCTTCATCCTTCACGTTCATGGCCAGTACCATCACCTGGTAGGGGGCGATGTTTTTGGGCATGATGATCCCGTCTTTGTCGTGGTGCTGTTCGATGGCAGCCGCCAGGGTCCGGCCCACGCCGATGCCGTAGCAGCCCATGACCAGGGGATGTTCCTTTCCGTCCACGTCCAGATAGGTGGCATGGAGGGCTTCGCTGTATTTGGTGTTCAGTTTGAACACCTGGCCCACTTCGATACCCCGGGCTTCCTTCAGATGGCCGTCACAGTGGGGGCATTTGTCCCCGGCCACGGCGGTGCTGATGTCCGCCACCTGGGTGTACACGAAATCCCGGGAGGGTTCCGCATTCACATAGTGGACGTCCTTTTCGTTGGCCCCGCAGCACACATTGTGCATGTTCATCACGGAATGGTCGATGAGGATGATGGCCTTGTCCTTGTCAAGGCCGATGGGTCCCATGAATCCGGGCACCGTGCCGGCTTCCCGGATCAGGTTGTCGGGAGCCATGTCCACTTCGTTGCAGCCTACGGCGTTCACCACTTTGGTGTCGTTGACTTCCTTGTCCCCCCGGACAAAGCACAGCACCAGTTTCCCTTCGTCGGTGACAAAGGCCACGGCCTTCACGCTTTTTTCCACAGGAGCCTTCAGGAAGCTGCACACGGCTTCAATGGTATTGCACCCAGGGGTTTCCTTCTTTTCCAGTGCTTTGGGTTCTTCCGCAGGAGCTGCGATGGCGGCACATTCGGCCTTTTCCACGTCGGCGGCATAGTCGCAGGTGTCGCAGTACACGATCCCCGCTTCCCCGCTGTCTGCCAGGGCCATGAATTCATGGCTGGC
>NZ_FR902037.1:0-9333 GCF_000437815.1 Acidaminococcus sp. CAG:542 | reverse complement strand
ATGAATTCATGGCTGCCCTTGCCGCCGATGGCCCCGCTGTCCGCTTCCACCGGCCGGTAATCCAGGCCGCACCGGGTGAAGATCCGGGAGTAGGCATCGTATTCGTCCTGGTAGGATTTGTCCAGGCCTTCCATATCCTTGTCAAAGGAATAGGCGTCCTTCATGATGAATTCCCGGCTGCGCATCAGCCCGAACCGGGGGCGCTTTTCGTCCCGGAACTTGCTCTGGATCTGGTACAGGGTCACAGGCAGCTGCCGGTAGCTCCGCAGGTCGTCCCGTACCAGGGTGGTCACCAGTTCTTCGTGGGTGGGCCCCAGGCAGAAGTCCCGGCCGTGCCGGTCTTTCAGTTTGAACATTTCCGCCCCGTAAGCCGGCCACCGGCCGCTTTCCTGCCAGATTTCAGAAGGCTGGACAATGGGCATCATGATTTCCTGGGCGCCGGTGGGGACCATTTCCTCCCGGATGATCTCTTCGATCTTCCGCAGGCTCCGCCAGGCCAGGGGCAGATAGCTGTACAGGCCGCCGGCCACCTTCCGGATGTATCCGGCCCGGAGCATCAGCTTGTGGCTTTCAATGACGGCTTCTGCCGGTACCTCTCTGAGAGTGGGTGCATACAATTGGGAAACGCGCATGTTTACAACTTCCTTTCGTCTATGATCTTGTGGATTTCTTCAAACAGCTCTTCAACCAGCCGGTCTTCCGGCACTTTCCGGAGGATCTCTCCTTTCCGGAACAGCAGGCCTTCGCCTTTGCCCCCGGCAATGCCCACATCGGCTTCCCGGGCTTCTCCCGGCCCGTTCACCACGCAGCCCATGACGGCTACGGTAATGGGATCCGGGATCTCTTCCAGACGGGCTTCCACTTCATGGGCCACTTTTTCCAGGCTCCAGCAGGTGCGCCCGCAGGTGGGGCAGGATACCAGGGTAGGTCCATGCTGGCGCAGGCCCAGGGATTTCAAAATCTCGAACCCGGCATCGATTTCCGCCAGGGGATCCCCGGTAAGGGAAACCCGGATGGTGTCCCCGATGCCTTCCGCCAGGAGGGTACCGATGCCCACGGCACTTTTAATAAGACCGCTGTGGATGGTCCCGGCTTCGGTGATCCCCACATGGAGGGGATAGTCACACTCTTTGGCCATGAGCCGGTAGGCCGCCAGGGTCAGGGGCACATCGTGGGCCTTGAGAGAAATGACGATATTATTATAATCCATCTCTTCCAAAATATGAATATGGCGCCAGGCGGCTTCCACCAGAGCTTCCGCCACAGGGTGCCCGTATTTTTCCAGCAGGTCCCTGGGCAGGGAACCGGCATTCACCCCGATCCGGATGGGCACCTGCCGCTCCCGGGCAGCAGCCACCACTTTTTCCACCCGGTCCCGTCCGCCGATGTTCCCCGGGTTCAGCCGCAGGGCGTCCACCCCGCTGCGGAGGGCCTCCAGGGCCAGCCGGTAGTCGAAATGGATATCCGCCACCAGGGGGATGGCGATCTGTTTCCGGATTTCTTTCAGGGCCTGGGCCGCTTCCAGCGTGGGCACGGCGCACCGGATGATTTCACAGCCCCGTTCCGTCAGCCGGTGGATCTGGTCCACGGTGGCGGCAATGTTTTCCGTCTTGGTATTGGTCATGGACTGGACGGCCACCGGATGGTTCCCTCCAATGGTGACGCTGCCAATGGTTACTTCACGGCTTTTTCTTCTTTCCATATTCCCTCCTACTGCAGCAGATCATGCATGGTGGCGAAAATGGTCAGGGCCACGATGCAGGCCACCCCGATCATCTGGATGATTTCCTTGGCTTTGGGCGCCAGGGCATGGCCCAGGAGCCCTTCCACCACCAGCACCAGGAACTGGCCTCCGTCCAGGGCCGGGATGGGCACCAGGTTCAGTACCGCCAGGTTCAGGCTCAGGAAGGCCATGAACTCCAGATAGGGCACCGCCCCCTGGGCCGCCACGTCTCCTGCCATATGGGCCACACCGATGGGCCCGGCGATATCCGCCCGGACCTTCCCGGTGATCATCTTCCGCAGCCCGTCCACCATGGCCACGGTGGTCTTCCCTACGGCCAGGCCGGCAGTCTTCAGGCTTTCCCAAAGAGACAGCTGCCGGTGTTCCAGGGGAGGCCGGACCCCGATCAGGAACCGCTTGGATTCCCCGTCGAACCGGGGCTGGAGAGTCAGGGTCATTTCCCGGCCGTCCCGCCTGATCACCACTTTCCCTGGTTTGGGGCCGTTCTCCTGGACCAGGCTGTTGATGTCATTCCATTTCTCCAGTTTCCGGCCGTTGATGCTCACCAGCCGGTCCCCAGCCTGGAGCCCGGCAGCGGCTCCCGGGTATCCTTCCATCAGGGACCCTACCACCGGCTTGTTCACCGGCAGGGTCAGGCCGCTGACCGCAAAGATCCCGAAAAACAGCAGGAAGGGCAGCAGGAAATTCATGAAGGGCCCGGCCAGGATCACCAGCATCCGGGCCCACAGGGGCCGTCCGTTGAACCCCCGGGGAGTCACTGCTTCTCCCGGCTCCATGCCGGCGATCCGGTTGTACCCTCCCAAAGGGCACAGCCGGAGAGAATACAGGGTCTCCCCCACTTTTTTCTGGATCAGCTTGGGCCCGAAGCCGATGGAAAACTCCGTCACCAGCATACCGGTGCCCTTGGCCGCCAGAAAATGGCCCAGTTCGTGGACCGTAATCAGCACACCGAACAGTACGATGGCTGCCAGTATCGTTGTCAAAACACAATCCTCCTACACTCCCTGGGCAACCAGGGCTTCTGCCTTCTGCCGGGCCAGACGGTCCGCTTCCACAATGGTTTCGTACCCGTCCACTTTGGCCGGCACCGTTGCATCCAGCACCTTTTCGATGAGATCAGCAATGTCCAAAAAGGACAGCCGGCCTTTCAGGAATGATGCCACCGCCACCTCATTGGCGGCGTTGAAGGTACAGGGCAGGGTGCCTCCCTGTTTCCCGGCGGCAATGGCCAGGGCCAGGGCCCGGAACACTTTGGTGTCCGGTTCATAAAAAGTCAGAGGCCCGGCCTTCACCAGGTCCAGCTGGTCAAAGGCCACCGGCCACCGGTCCGGCCAGCTGAGGGCGTACTGGATGGGCAACTTCATGTCCGCCACCCCCAGTTGGGCCATCACGGCCCCGTCACTGTATTCCACCAGGCTGTGGACGATGCTCTGGGGATGGATCACCGGCACGATCTTTTCGTATGGGGCGTCAAACAGCCAGTGGGCTTCGATCACTTCCAGCCCCTTGTTGGCCAGGGTGGAGGAATCGATGGTCACCTTGGTGCCCATGGTCCAGGTGGGATGATGGAGGCACTGCTCCACCGTCACGTTCTGGAGCTCTTCCCGGGTCTTTCCCCGGAAGGGGCCCCCGGAGGCGGTCAAAAGGATCCGTTTCAGGTCCTTGTGGGCGTTCCCCTGGAGGCACTGGAAAATGGCACTGTGTTCGCTGTCCACGGGAGTCAGCCGGACCCCGGCCTTCTTCACCGCTTCCATCACCAGGCTGCCGGCGGCCACCAGGGTCTCCTTGTTGGCCAGGGCGATGTCCTTCCCGGCCCGGATGGCCGCCAGGGTGGGCTGCAGGCCTGCGTATCCCACCATGGCTCCCAGTACCGTATCCGCCTGGCTGCAGGTGGCTGCGGCCATGATCCCTTCAGGACCGGCGAGGATTTCCGTAGGGCCCTCATACCGTTCTTTCAGCCTGCGGGCCGCTTCCGGATCGGACAGGGCTGCCAGGGCCGGATGGAATTTCCGGATCTGGGCTTCCAGCAGCTGGTCATTTTTATGGGCCGCCAGGGCCACCACCCGGATCCGTTCCGGATTGGCCGCGGCCACTTCCAGGGTCTGGGTACCGATGGACCCGGTGGACCCCAATACTGCAATGTTCTTCATGGCAACCTCCTTCAGCCCAACAGGACCAGGGTGATGAAATAATAGGCAAAAGGCACCGAGAAAATCAGACTGTCGCACCGGTCCAGCACGCCCCCATGGCCGGGGAAGAAGTTGCCGGAATCCTTGATGTCACAGGACCGTTTCAGGATGCTTTCCACCAGGTCCCCCAGAGGGGCAAAGAACCCGATGCCCACCCCCAGGAGCAGCACCGGCACCAGAGGATACTGGAGCCACAGGCTGCCCAGGAGCCAAACGGTGGCCACACAGCCCAGGAACCCGCACAGGGCTCCTTCCCGGGTCTTTTTGGGACTGACTTTGGGCAGCAGCTTGGTCTTCCCGAAGGCCCGTCCCCCGAAATAAGCAAAGGTGTCACTGGCCCAGGTGGCGAACATCACCGTCCACAGCAGAGCTTCCCCCAGGCTCACCTGGCCCCAGAGGGGAATGGTGTGGACGGAGCCAGTGAGCTCCCGGAGCAGGATGAAATGGGCAAAGGGCAGTCCCAGGTACACCAGGGCCATGCAGGTAAGGCCGGTGTTTTCCGGAAAATGGCCCTGGGCGTACAGATACAGCCCTTCCAGCATCACCAGGAGGGAAAACAGGGTCACCAGGGGCAGCAGCCATCCCGGCTGACCCAGGCCCGCTGCGGCGATCAAAAGCGCCGTGCCCGCAAGCCCGGTGGCCCGGTACACCTGGATCCCGTCCCGGGTGAGCATGTTCCGGTATTCCCGGAAGCCCACCAGCCCCAGGATCAGCACCCCCAGGGCAAACAGGAGACCTCCCATTTTGATCAAAAACAATGCAATGGGGATGGCCACAAGGGCCGTCCGTATTCTCTGTCCCATGTTCTGCGCCTCTTATTTCTGATTCAGGCCGCCAAACCGGCGGTCCCGTTTTTCATAACTGTACACTGCTTCCGTCAGCAGCTCTTCGGTAAAGTCCGGCCAGAAAACAGGGGTGGTCCAGAATTCCGAATAAGCGATCTGCCAGAGCATGAAATTGCTTACCCGCAGGTCTCCTCCGGTGCGGATCAGAAGATCCGGTGCCGGCAGGCCCCGGGTATACAGGTGTTCTTCGATGGTCTTTTCATTTATGGCATCCGGAGACAGGGTCCCTGCCTGGACGGCCCGGGCGATGTCCCGGACGGCGTCCACCATTTCCCGCTGGCCTCCGTAATTGATTGCAATGTTAAGGATGATCCCCGTGTTGTCTTTGGTGACTTCCAGGGCATGGTCCATTTTTTCCTGGACAATGGCAGGCAGCCCTTCACGGGATCCCATGAAACGGATGCGCACATTGTACTGGTTGAATTCTTCCAGTTCACTGGTAAGATACTGACACAACAGATCCATGATGAACCGGACTTCCGTCACCGGCCGTTTCCAGTTTTCCGTGGAAAAGGCGTAGACGCTGAGGGCTTTGATGCCCAGATGATCGGCAAATTTCACGATCCGCCGCAGGGTGCGGGCGCCGGCTGCATGGCCGAAGGTCCGGGGTTTCCCCTGGGCTCTGGCCCACCGTCCGTTGCCGTCCATAATGATGGCCACATGGCGGGGGATCAGGTCGGGCTGAAGCATGGAGGTATCCACCCCGTCGATTTCGGGGATGGGCTCCGGTTTGGAAGTGAGGCCTAAAAGTTTTTTCAGCATTGGCATACCCCTATAAAAAAATTTGCGCAGCCTGCTTACGCGGGCTGCGCAACAACGCCAGAAAGCTTATTCAGCTTTGATAGCGCCAACCGGGCAAGCGCCGGTGCAAGCATCGCAATCGATGCAGCTGGCTTCGTCAACCTTGTACTTGCCGTTGTCTTCAGCGATTGCACCTACCGGGCAGGTCCCAGCGCAGGAACCACAGCCGATGCATTCGTCTTGGTTAATTTTGTGTGCCATTGGTCAGTACACCTCCCTTCGAATTTGCAACCAACAATAATTTGTAATGTATGGTCAGACACAACGGTCTGCTTAAGAATATAAGCAGAGTCATCATGCCAGACTAGCGCAGGATGGTGAAGATAAGGTTCTGCCCGGACGATTTCAGCCTGCCAGCCGGCCTGCTCCAGTTTTTCCAGAGCCAGGGCCAGGGGCCGTGCCAATACGTCGGGGGCCTGGGAAGCTGCCGTCATCACACCGACATGACTTCCTTTTCTTTCTGGGCCAGGACATCATCGATTTTCTTCATGAATTTGTCCGTCAGCTTCTGGGAAAAATCCGTTGCGTCCTTGGCATCATCTTCGGTGATTTCTTTGGCTTTGACCTGTTTTTTCACAGCGTCATTGAAATCCCGACGGATGTTCCGGATTTCCACCCGGCTGGCTTCGCCCTTTTTGTTGACCACTTTTACCAGTTCCTTCCGGCGTTCTTCCGTCAGGAGAGGCAGGTTCAGGCGAATCACCGTGCCGTCGTTGTTGGGATTCAGACCAAGGTCACTGGTCATAATGGCCTTTTCAATGACCTTCAGCAGGCTCCGGTCCCAGGGTTGGATCACAATCATCCGGGGTTCCGGCACGGACACGTTGGCCACCTGGGTCACCGGAGTGGGAGCCCCATAGTAGTCCACCTTCACCTGATCCAGCAGGGACGGGGTAGCCCGCCCGGTGCGGATGTTGGTCAGTTCGTTCCGGAGCGCATGGAGCGCTTTATCCATCTTTTCTTGGGTTTTGTTCTGTAATTCTTCGATCGTTGCCATTTAGAATCCTCCTACCAGGGTTCCGATTTCTTCACCGGCAGCGGCCTTCAGGATGTTCCCTTCCTCATCGATGTTGAAGACCACGATGGGGATGTGGTTATCCATGCACAGGCTGATGGCGGTGGAATCCATGACACCCAGATTTCTCTGGATCACTTCAATGTATTCCAGATGGTCGAACTTCACTGCATTGGGGTTCACCGCAGGATCGCTGTCGTACACCCCATCCACGCCTTTCTTGGCCATGAGGATGGCGTCGGCTTCGATTTCTGCTGCCCGCAGGGCTGCGGTGGTGTCCGTGGAAAAGTACGGGTTGCCGGTGCCGCCTGCGAAGATCACCACACGGCCCTTTTCCAGGTGCCGTACCGCTCTCCGGCGGATGTAAGGTTCCGCAATGGCCCGCATTTCAATGGCCGTCTGTACCCGGGTAGGTACCCCACGGTTTTCCAGAGCATCCTGCAGCGCCAGGGAGTTGATTACCGTGGCCAGCATCCCCATGTAGTCCGCCGTTGCCCGGTCCATGCCTTTGGAAGCGCCGGCCAGGCCTCTCCAGATGTTCCCGCCGCCGTTGACCACAGCCACGTCCAGTCCACTTTCCCGGACTGCCTGGATCTGGGCCGCAATGGCGTCCACCGTTTTGGGATCGATGCCGTAGCCTTTTTCACCGGCCAGGGCTTCCCCACTGAGTTTCAGAATCACGCGCTTGAACTTTCTTTTACCCGACACTGACAGTACCTCCTACAGAGTTCCGCAGATCTTGAACAAGAAGTCATCCACAGTTCTACAATGCTTTTGGGGGCCCTGTCTCCAGGTGCTCCCGTTCCTTATCATTATAGGTGAAAATGTTCGTTCCTGCAAGACTGAATCTAAAATGTCTCATAAAACAAGGGGCTGCCGCACAAGCGAGAGCCCCTTGCAAGAGTGTTATTTTACGAAGCTGGCAACTTCAGCAGCGAAGTCTTCCTTCTTCTTTTCAATGCCTTCGCCCAGCTGGAAGCGGACGAATCTCTTTGCTTTGGCATTGTGTTCCTTCAGCAGGGCGCTGATGGATTTATCCGGATCTTTGATGAATTCCTGATCCACCAGGCAGATTTCCTTATAGAATTTCTGGATACGGCCCAGCACCATCTTTTCGATGATTTTTTCAGGTTTGCCTTCGTTCTTGGCCTGTTCGGACAGGACTTCTTTTTCATGGTCCAGTTCGCTGGCAGGAACCTGGGTCCGGTCCAGATAGGACGGGTTGGCAGCAGCGATGTGCATGGCCACGTCTTTGGCCACTTCCGCATCCCCGCCTTCCAGTTCAACCAGGACGCCGATCTTGCCGGCCCCATGGATGTAATGGCCCAGGGTGTCGTTGCCGTATTCATACACGGCGAAACGGCGGACATCGATCTTTTCGCCGATCTTGGCGATGGCTTCGGTAATCACTTCGCTGACTTTCTTGTCAGTGCCGTCGAAGGTCTGATCGTTCAGTTCAGCCACATCAGCCGGTTTGTGGGCGGCAATGTGTTTGGCAACGCTCAGCACCAGTTTTTTGTATTCGTCAGTGTTGGCCACGAAGTCGGTTTCGCAGTTGACTTCCACCAGGACAGCCACTTTGTTGGCTTCGTCCACATAATCAGCCACCAGGCCTTCAGCAGCCACACGGCTGGCCTTCTTGGCAGCCTTGGACAGGCCTTTTTCTCTCAGGAAGTCGATTGCCTGGTCCATATCGCCGTTGGTGGCGGTCAGGGCCTTTTTGCAGTCCATCATGCCTGCGCCAGTACGTTCACGCAGTTCTTTTACCATGCTAGCAGTAATTGCCATCAGTATTCCTCCTGTAACTTTATGGAATTGGGAAAGGACGGCTTATTCAGCGTCCTTGGCTTCTTCTTCAGCAGCAGCTTCGTCAGCGGCGGCAGCTTCTTCATCCACAGCGCTGGCTTTGCCTTCCAGGACGGCATCAGCCATTTTGCTGGTCAGCAGACGGACGGCACGGATGGCGTCGTCGTTGGCGGGCATCAGGTAGTCCACTTCATCGGGATCGCAGTTGGTGTCAACGGTGGCCACGATGGGGATGTGCAGTTTCCGGGCTTCCAGGATGGCGTTGTGTTCCTTCCGGGGATCGATGACGAACAGAGCGCTGGGCAGCTTCTTCATGTCTTTGATACCGCCCAGGTATTTTTCCAGTTTGGCCATTTCATGGCGCAGGACGATGACTTCTTTCTTGGGCAGCAGATCGAAGGTGCCTTCTTCTTCCATTTTTTCCAGGTCATGGAGTCTCTTGATCCGGGTCTGGATGGTCTTGAAGTTGGTCAGCATACCGCCCAGCCATCTTTCGTTCACATAGAACATGCCGCAGCGTTCAGCTTCTTCTTTGATGGCAGCCTGAGCCTGCTTTTTGGTGCCTACGAACAGCACGGTGCCGCCCTGGGCAGCCAGTTCACGCAGGAAGCTGTAGCATTCTTCCACCTTTTTCACGGTCTTCTGCAGATCGATGATGTAGATCCCGTTCCGTTCGGTGAAGATGTAGGGAGCCATCTTGGGGTTCCAGCGGCGGGTCTGATGACCGAAGTGTACGCCTGCTTCCAAAAGTTGTTTCATGGATACAATTGCCATTTTTGTTTCCTCCTGTTTTTTCCTCCGCAGATCATTTTTCGCTTAACCTTGCCGGCAGCCAGCAAGGACAGCCGCGTCCTGACTCTGCGTGTGTGGTATAGTGGGCTGTGCAATCACAGCCGATAGAGATTATATCATATTTGTTACAAAAGTTGCAAG
>NZ_FR902036.1:0-8221 GCF_000437815.1 Acidaminococcus sp. CAG:542 | reverse complement strand
ACAGCCCTTTCACCCGCATCATTTCGGATAATTGGAAGAAGAATTCTCTTTCAGCAGCACATCGTGTGCCCCGCCTTCCACCAAGCTGGTGGCGGATACCAGGGTCAGTTTGGCCTTTTTCTGCAGTTCGGGGATGGTGAGAGCCCCGCAGTTGCACATGGTGGACCGCATCTTGGAGATGGTCAGGTTCACGTTGTCTTTCAGGCCGCCGGCGTAAGGAACGTAGGAATCCACCCCTTCTTCGAAGGACAGCTTCTTGTCCCCGCCCAGGTCATACCGCTGCCAGTTCCGGGCACGGGCGGAACCTTCGCCCCAGTATTCCTTCATGTAGGTGCCGTTGATGTTCACCTTGTTGGTGGGGGATTCGTCGAACCGGGCGAAATACCGGCCCAGCATCAGGAAGTCGGCGCCCATGGCCAGTGCCAGGGTCATGTGGTAGTCGTACACGATACCGCCGTCGGAGCAGATGGGCACATAGATGCCGGTTTCCTTGTAGTATTCGTCCCGGGCCTTGGCCACTTCGATAACGGCAGTAGCCTGGCCCCGGCCGATACCCTTCTGTTCCCGGGTGATGCAGATGGAGCCGCCGCCGATACCGATCTTCACAAAGTCAGCGCCGCATTCTGCCAGGAACCGGAAGCCTTCCGCGTCAACCACGTTGCCGGCCCCTACCTTGACGGAATCACCGTATTTGTCCCGGATCCATTTCAGGGTCCGTTTCTGCCATTCGCTGTAACCTTCGGAAGAGTCGATGCACAGTACGTCCGCACCGGCTTCCACCAGGGCCGGTACCCGCTGTTCATAGTCACGGGTGTTGATGCCGGCGCCTACCACATGGCGTTTCTGGCCATCCAGCAGTTCCAGGGGATACTGTTTGTGGGTGGAATAGTCTTTCCGGAACACCATGTACATCAGGTTGCCCTCTTTGTCGATAATGGGCAGGGTGTTCAGTTTGTGTTCCCAGATAATATCGTTGGCCTGTTTCAGGGTGATGTCGCTGCTGCCCACCACCATGTCAGCCACCGGAGTCATGAAGTTCTTGACCTGATCTTCCATGTTCATCCGGCTGATCCGGTAGTCACGGCTGGTAACGATCCCTTCCAGATGGCCGTTCTTGCTGCCGTCGCTGGTAACAGCCATGGTGCTGTGACCGGTTTTTTCCTTCAGAGCCAGTACATCGGCCAGGGTGCTGTCCGGACGCAGGTTGGAATCGCTGACCACGAACCCGGCCTTGAAGCTCTTGACCCGGGCCACCATGGCGGCTTCGCTTTCGATGGTCTGAGACCCGTAGATAAAGGAGATGCCCCCTTCCCGGGACAGGGCGATGGCCATGTTGTCGTCGGAAACGGACTGCATGATAGCGGAAACCAGGGGAATATTCAGGGTCAGAGCCGGTTCTTCACCCTTTTTGAATTTCACCAGCGGAGTCTTCAGACTCACATTTGCCGGAATGCATTCGCTGGAAGAATATCCAGGAACTAAAAGATACTCGCTGAAAGTATGGGCAGGTTCATCATAGATAAAAGCCATTGTATATCCCCCTTTGAAATATTTTTCTCATTTTAGCACCAGTCTGTCACAAATGCAACAGGTTTTTCTGGTTTTTTCCTTCAGAAGTCTATCTGTTACGGAAACAGACCGCAGGGGCTGGAATACTTCTGCGGTCTGTAACATCATCTTATTTCGTCTTCAGCCGGCGGAGAGCTCTCCAGGCAATGTCCTGGCGGAAATGGGCTCCGTCGAAGTGGATCTTGTCCACCGCGTCATAGGCTTTCTGCTGGGCGGCAGGGATGCTGTCAGCCACTGCAGTGACCCCCAGCACACGGCCTCCGTTGGTGAGGATTTTCCCATCCTCTTCCCGGGTACCGGCGTGGAACACCACCACGTCTTCCATGGCTCCTGCAGCCTTCAGGCCGGTAATGGGCAGACCCTTTTTGTAGGATCCGGGATAGCCGCCGCTGGCCATGACCACGCACACGGCGGACTTGTCGCTCCATTCCACCATTTCAGGCTTCAGGGTGCCTTTGGCGCAAGCCACCATGATCTCTGCCAGGTCGCTTTTCAGCAGGGGCAGCACCACCTGGGTTTCCGGATCCCCGAACCGGGCGTTGAATTCCACCACCTTCACGCTGTCCCCTTTAATCATGAGACCGGCGTACAGGCAGCCGGAATAAGGCCGTCCTTCCTTGGCCAGGGCGTCCACAATGGGCCGCAGCACTTCCTTCACGGTCTTTTCCTTCAGGGCGTCGGTCATTACCGGTGCCGGGCAGTAAGCCCCCATGCCCCCGGTGTTGGGCCCCTGGTCTCCGTCGTTCACCCGTTTATGGTCCTGGGCAGCCAGCATGGGCACAATAGTCTTCCCGTCGGTGAAGGCCAGGAGGGAGGCTTCCTCCCCTTCCATGAACTCTTCGATGACCACCCGGTTGCCGGCGCTGCCGAACTTGTGGGCACCCATCATTTCATCCAGGGCATCCAGGGCTTCGTCCTTGGTCATGGCCACCACGACCCCTTTGCCGGCAGCCAGGCCGTCTGCCTTGATCACAATGGGGGCGCCTTTTTCTTCCACAAAGGCTCTGGCATCTGCCAGGTTGTCGCATACTTTAAAGAAGGCGGTGGGCACTCCGTACTTCTCCATCAGTTCCTTGGAGAAGATCTTGGAGCCTTCGATTTCCGCCGCTTTGGCACTGGGCCCGAAAATGGTCAGACCCCGGGCGTTGAACACATCCACGATGCCGGCCACCAGAGGAGCTTCCGGCCCCACCACCGTCAGATCGATGGCGTGCTTTTCCGCCCAGTCCGCCAAACCGTTCAGATCCGTAATGTCCAGGTTCACACATTCCGCCAGGTCCTTCATGCCCGGATTCCCGGGGGCTGCGTAGAGTTTCGTCACCTTTTTGCTTTGGGCCAGCTTCCAGACCAGGGTATGTTCCCGGCCGCCGCCGCCAATTACCAGTACCTGCATGCTAAGGCCTCCCTTATTTTTCGCTGTCCAGCTGCTTCTTCAGATAGGCTGCAATGGCCGTATCGTATTCCGCCGTATGGGCAAAGGCTTCCTGGGCCAGCATTTTCCGGGTGTGGAGATCGATGTCCCCTTTTTCCTTCAGCATGTGGATCAGGTCTTCATACCGGTCCGGATTGGTGATGATCACCACATCGTGGAAGTTCTTGGCAGAAGCCCGGACCATGGCCGGACCGCCGATGTCGATGTTTTCGATGGCTTCGGCTTCGGTTACATCCGGTTTGGCAATGGTCTGCTGGAAGGGATACAGGTTCACCACCACCAGGTCAATGGGCTGGATCCCGTTCTTCTTCATGTCTTCCATATGTTTGGGATTGCTGCGCACAGCCAGGATGCCCCCATGGATCTTGGGATTCAGGGTCTTTACCCGGCCGTCCATCATTTCCGGGGTCCCGGTTACGTCGCTTACGTAGGTCACCGGCACGCCAGCTTCCTTCAGCACCTTCATGGTGCCGCCGGTGGAGATGATTTCCACCCTATTGTTGTTCAGGAAATAGCCCAGCTTCACAATGCCGGTCTTGTCAGAAACGCTCAGTAATGCTCTGCGAATTTTCAGCATGGATTGTTCTCCTTATTTACGGATTTTCACTTTCCGGCCGTTTACAGTCAGCCGGTCTTCCGCCCACAGCTTCACCACTTCCGGCAGGATGGTATGTTCCTGGACCAGGATCCGGGCGGCCAGGGTGTCATGGGTATCTTCGTCCAGCACAGGTACGGCGGCCTGCATGATGATGGGGCCGGTATCCATCCCTGCATCCACAAAGTGGACGGTGCAGCCGGCGATCTTCACCCCGTAGTTCAGAGCCTGTCCCTGGGCATCCAGTCCCGTAAAGGACGGCAGCAGGGCCGGATGGATGTTGATGATCTTGTGGTACCAGGAATTCACGAAATCTCCGCTGAGGATCCGCATGAATCCGGCCAGCACCACCAGTTCCACCCCTGCTTCCCGGAGGGTCTTGTCAATGGCGGCTTCGAAGGAAGCCTTGTCCACAAAATCCTGACGGGCAATGGCGCAGTGAGGGATCCCCATCTTTTCCGCCCGCTGGAGGGCATAGGCTTCCGGACTGTCGCTGATCACCACGGCGATTTCGATGGGCAGGTTTTCTTTTTTGATTTTGTCGGCCACGGCCTGGAAATTGCTTCCCCGGCCGCTGACCAGTACCCCGATTTTCCGTTTAGTCACCGAAAACCCCGCCTTTCATCACGGTCTTTTTGGTGCCGGGCACCACATGGCCCAGTTCGTAGAAGGTTTCCCCGTTTTCTTTCAGATGAGCCCGGACGGCGTCGGCTTCGGAAGGATCCACCACCAGCACCATGCCAACCCCCATGTTGAAGGTCCGGTACATTTCCTTCACCGGAACATTGCCCCATTCCTGGAGCTTTTTGAACACAGCGGGCACTTCCCAGGCGTCTGCATGGACTTCCGCGTCACAGTTTTCCGGCAGGATCCGGGGAATGTTGTCATAGAAGCCGCCCCCGGTGATGTGGACCATACCGTGGAGATCGAATTTTTTGATCATGGGCAGGATGGTCCGGGGATACAGCCGGGTGGGAGTCAGCAGTTCCTCACCCAGGGTTTTGCCGAATTCCGGAATGTAGGTGTCCACCGTGAAGCCCTGAGCTTCGAAGCAGATTTTCCGTACCAGGGAGAACCCGTTGGAATGGACCCCGGTGGAAGGCAGACCCAGGAGGACGTCCCCGGCCTTCACCTTGTCCCCGGTGATCATCTTGCTCCGTTCCACCACGCCTACGCTGAAGCCGGCGATGTCGTATTCGTCCTTGGCATAGAACCCGGCCATTTCAGCGGTTTCCCCGCCGATCAGGGCACAGCCGCTTTCCTTGCAGGCATTGGCCACCCCTTTGACGATGTCGGCGATTTTCTGGGATTCCACCTTGGCGGTGGCGATGTAATCCAGGAAGAACAGAGGTTCCGCCCCCTGGACCAGGATATCATTGACGCACATGGCCACGGCGTCCTGGCCGATGGTGTCGTGACGGTCCATCATAAAGGCGATCTTCAGCTTGGTGCCCACACCGTCGGTACCGGAAACCAGCACCGGATCCTGGTATTTGTTCCCCAGGGCAAACAGGCCCCCGAAGCCCCCCAGGTCCCCGATGACTTCCGGACGGTAGGTGGCCCGGACGCTGTCCTTCATCAGTTCCACGGCTTTGTTGCCGGCGTCGATATCCACCCCTGCATCTGCGTATGTAATGACCTTTTTCTCGCTCACGCTGTTTCCTCCTTAGCAACCCAGTTCAAACTGTAATTTGGATCCTTTTTTCATTTCTTTATCTGCTCCATCCGGATAATGGGAATTGAAGCAGGCATAGCACATATCATCGGGTTTCAGCACGGACAGGCTGGCCCGGAGTCCTTCCATGGTAATGTAATGGAGGCTGTCCGCCTTGATGTACTGGCGGATCTCTTCTTCCGTCTTGCTGGCGGCGATCAGTTCTTTCCGTTCGGAAGTGTCGATGCCGTAGAAGCAGGAATCCATTACAGGGGGCGAACTGATGCACACGTGCACCGCCGTGGCTCCCGCATCCCGGAGCAGCTGGACGATCTTGCCGCTGGTGGTGCCCCGGACGATGGAGTCATCCACCATCACCACGGATTTCCCTTCCACCAGGCTCCGGTTGGCGTTCAGTTTCAGCCGCACCGCATTGAGGCGCTGTTTCTGGGTGGGCTGGATGAAGGTCCGGCCGATGTATTTGTTCTTGGTGAGCCCTTCCACAAAGGGGATCCCGGCTTCCAGGCCGTAGCCGATGGCTGCAGGGGTGCCGGAATCGGGCACGGAAATCACCACATCCGCCTTGATCCCCCTGGTTTCCCGGGCCAGGATCCGTCCCATGTTCAGACGGGCCTGGTATACGCTTTCCCCGTCGATGATGCTGTCGGGACGGGCGAAATACACGTATTCGAAAATACAGTGGGCACAGTGGGCCGGTTTGTGGGTGCTGTACATGATGCTTTTGGGTTCTGTTTCCTCGTTGTCGATGACGATCATTTCCCCGGGCTTCACGTCCCGCACATAGTGGGCCCCCACCAGATCCAGAGCGCAGGTTTCACTGGCCACCACCCAGCCGTGGTCCAGCCGGCCCAGGCACAGAGGCCGGAAGCCGTAGGGATCCCGGAAGGCGATCAGCTGGTCATCGTTCATGATGAGGATGGCAAAGGCACCCCGGATGGTGTCAGCCGCTTCCGCCACCCGTTCCGGCAGGGTCTTTTTCCGGCTCCGGGCGATCAGGCTCAGCACCACTTCGCTGTCGATGGTGGTCTGGAACACCACCCCGTCGTTGGCCAGTTCCTTCCGGAGCTGGGCGGCGTTGGTCAGGTTGCCGTTGTGGCTGAGGGCCAGGTTGCCCCCGTCATAGAACACCTTCAGCGGCTGCACATTGTAGGGCATGCTGGCCCCGGTGGTGGAATACCGTACATGGCCGGCGGCAATGCAGCCGTCCAGGCCCTTCAGGCCGTCCTTGAACACATCGTTCACCAATCCCATGCCCTTTTTGATGTGCATGTGCCGGCCGTCGGTGACAGCGATGCCGGCGCTTTCCTGGCCTCTGTGCTGGAGAGCGAACAGCCCCCAGTAGGTATTCAGTGCCACGTCGTCTTTCTTGGAATAGATGCCGAAGACCCCGCATTCTTCATGGAGCTTGTCTTCCGCAAAAAACTTGTCCCCCATAGTTCCTCCCGTTTCCTTATGCTTTGGCAGCGGCGGCTCTGGCAGCAGCCAGTTTTTCCCCTTTGGCTTTCACTTCTTCCTTCATCTTGGCCCGGGCTTCCGCCAGTTTGGTCACCAGTTCCGGATACTTCACCGCCAGGATCTCCACGGCGAAGATGGCGGCATTCTTAGCCCCGTTGATGGCCATGGTGGCCACGGGAATGCCGGAAGGCATCTGCACGAAGCTCAGGAGAGAATCCATCCCGTTGAGAGGGGTGGCGTTGATGGGAATCCCGATCACCGGCACCGTGGTGAAGGCGGCGATGAATCCGCCCAGATGGGCCGCTGCACCGGCGGCGGCAATGATGACTTCCACACCCCGGTCACGGGCGCCGGCGGCGAATTCCTGTACCAATTCCGGAGTCCGGTGGGCGCTGGCCACCACTACTTCCACCTCTACCCCGAATTCCTTCAGAGTTTTTTCCGCAGGTTCCAGCACCGGCCAGTCCGAATTGCTTCCCATGATAATTGCTGCTTTCATTCGTGAGCACCTCCAATAAAAAAGGCCCTTGATACCGCCCGCACAGCCAGTGTTCAAGTTTCTCAGAGCCAAACCACCACAATAATTTATACTCCTATTCTATCAACGGACCGGGGCTCTGTCAATGTTTTATCGAACTTTTATAACATAAGTTACACTATCGTTCGAAATGGGAGAGGCAGCCAGGTGGGTAAGTGGGTAAGTGGCCAGGTGGGCGGCAAGATAGGAGACTCTGCTCCAACCGTAGGGGCGGCAGGCCCGGCCGCCCGCAAAATGAGCCGCCAGCCACCGGATGAGCGGGCAGCCCGCCCAGGACCGCCGTACCCCCTTTTGTGCATCAGCCCCTCCAATATGCTATAATAGGACCAAAGAGGTGATTCCCATGAAACAATCCATTTGGAAACGGTTTTTCCTGACCATCCTTACGGCCTTTTCCGTCTGCGGTTCGGCGCTGGCGGCCGGGGCCATTCCGGTGCCCAAACCCGGGCGGATCGGCTCTCCTGTGCCCCGGCCCACGGTGCCGGTGGGCGGCTTCCAGAATCACAGTCCCATTCCCACTCCCGTTTACACTCCTGTAACCCCCTACCGTCCCATCCAGGTCCAGAAGATCCCCCTCCGGCCCATTGTCCAGCCCATGACCGGGTCCCTGGCTCCCACCGGGGAACAGGTGGGGGTGTTCAAACCCAACCTGACCCTGTTTTCCTGGGCTTCTCCCCGGGATATCGGAACCCCCTTCGGCCGGACCTTCCTGAACAATCCCAATGATTCCCTGGCCTGGTGGAAGCCTGCCAGCGCCATCACCCAGGGAGACATCTTCCAGAGCCGTCTGGCAAGGCTGGTGGAAGAGGTGAAGTGAAAAAAATCCTGCTGCAGCCTGCAGCAGGATTTTTTTGTCAGCGGTCAATGGTCGAAGGAGAGCATCTGCCAAAGGCAGATGCTCCTGAAGGGAAACGCAGCCCTGAGAGCTGCTAACCCACCACCATTGCGCAAGCGCAA
>NZ_FR902035.1:8314-15204 GCF_000437815.1 Acidaminococcus sp. CAG:542 | reverse complement strand
CCACCCTGGACCCTACCACCCGGCAACTGGAACTTCCGGATGGGAGCCACTGCACCCTGACGGATACCGTAGGGTTTATCCAACGGCTGCCCCATCAGCTGGTGGCCGCTTTCAAATCCACCTTGGAAGTGGTGAAGGATGCGGACCTGCTGCTCCATGTAATCGACTGCTCCCACGAGCTGTACCGGGAACAGTCAGAGGCGGTGTACCAGGTGCTCCAGGAACTGGAAGTCACTGAAAAGCCCATTCTCACCGTGTACAACAAGGTGGACCGGCTGACCCAGCACGAAGGCCTCCGGCACCGGCTGGAACAGGAAGAGGACGCCCTGTGCCTGTCCGCCCGTACGGGAGAAGGGGTACCGGAACTGCTGGAAAACCTGGCCCGGCTTTTAGGGCAGGACCGGGTGGAACTGGAACTGTCCATTCCCTATGGGGAAAGCAGGCTGGCCGCCCGGCTCCATGAAGAGGCCCAGGTCCTTTCGGAAACCTACGGGGAAACCGGGATCCTGATCCGGGCCCGGATGGACAAGGGCCTGGGAGAGAAATTGGCCCCCTATGTCCGGAAATAAAAGCATCAATTAATCAAGCAATTAAGGAGGAAATCAATTCCAATGGATATACAATGGGATGAAATCGAACGGAAAGCACTGGACACCGTTGCCCAGCATACCAAAAGCCATGAAGCCGCGGCCCTGGTGAACACCAAAAAGGTGCTGGACGCCTTTGCCAAGTTCCAGGTGGCCGATTTTTACCTGAAGCCCACCACCGGCTATGGCTATTCTGACATGGGCCGGGACCAGCTGGACCTGATTTATGCGGATATCTTCAAGACGGAATCCGCCCTGGTCCGTTCCCAGTTCGTATCCGGCACCCACGCTCTGGCTGTGGCCCTTCTGGGGAATCTTCATCCCGGGGATGAAATGATCGGAGCCACCGGGGAACCCTACGACACCATGCAGACCATTATCGGCCATCCGGTGAAGACTCCCGGCTCTCTGGTGGACCTGGGAGTCACCTACAAGGAAATCCCCATGGAAGGGGACCATCCGGACATCCCTGCCCTCCTGGCTGCCATCACCCCCAAGACCCGTCTGGTCCACATCCAGCGGTCCTGCGGCTACAGCAGCAAACGGAAGACCCTGACTGTAGGGGAAATCGGAGAGATCTGCCAGGCGGTGAAGAAGGTCCGTCCAGACATCATCTGCTTCGTGGACAACTGCTACGGGGAATTCATTGAGGACAAGGAACCTACGGAAGTGGGGGCCGATCTGATGGCCGGGTCCCTGATCAAGAACCTGGGGGGCGGCTTTGCTCCCACCGGCGGCTACATTGTAGGCAAAAAGGATCTGGTGGAACAGGCTTCCTACAGGCTCACTGCTCCCGGCCTGGGCGGTGAAATGGGCTGCACCCTGGGGGATACGGCCCGGGAATTCTATCAGGGGCTCTTTATGGCTCCCCATGTAGCTCTCCAGGCGGTGAAGACCTCCATGTTCGCTGCTTCCGTTTTCCAGTCCCTGGGCTTTGAAGTGTCCCCGCTGCCCGATGATGTACGCAGTGACATTATCCAGACCATCACCCTGAAGACTCCGGAAAATCTCTGTGCCTTCTGTGAAGCCATCCAGGCCCATTCGCCCATCGACGCCCATGTGACGCCGGTCCCCTCTCCGCTGCCCGGCTATCAGGATGACATCATCATGGCCGCCGGTACCTTCGTCCAGGGGGCTTCCATCGAACTGAGCGCCGACGGACCCATGCGGGCACCCTACAAGGTGTTCATGCAGGGGGGCCTGACCTTTGAACACGGCCGGATCGCCGTGATGGCCGCTGCCCGGCAGATTATGGAAAAGCAAAAATAAGAAAGCAAAAAACAGCCTCTGAATTTCGCTTCAGAGGCTGGTTTTCATATGCGTGCTATACTGGGATGGCAAAGCCAAAGAAAAACGCTCAAATCAAAGATTTGAGCGTCTGAAAGGAATTTGCCCTATGGAAGGCATCAACCTTTATAAAGTACGGAATACCGCAATGACTTTTCCCTTGATTTCGATGTTGTCGGTGCCCACAATGGGAGGGTAGGCATCATTTTCCGGCTGGAGACGGATCTGTTTCAGTTCCCGGAAATACCGTTTGATGGTGGTTTCTTCCCCGTTGAGGAGGGCCACTACAATATCCCCGTTGGTGGCATAATTCTGTTTCCGGACAAATACATAATCATGGTCCAGGATCCCGGCATTCTTCATGCTGTCTCCTTCCACCACCATCATGAACACATCTTCCTTGCAGCCGATGAGATCCAGGGGAATGGGGTAGGTGTCTTCGATGTTTTCCACAGCCAGCATGGGATCACCTGCGTGGACAGCGCCCACCAGAGGCACCGGAACCATGCTTTTCTTCCGCCAGCTGATTTCTTCCCGGAGCCCGTAGGTACGGGGCTTTTCCGGATCCCAGCTGACAAAACCGGCTTCCGCCAGCTTTTTCAGGTTGTTGTGGACGGAAGCACTGGAAGACAGACCCACAGCACTGCCGATTTCCCGCACAGAAGGGGGATAGCCGTTGGTGAAGATGTACTGCCGGATAAAATCGAGGATCTGGCTCTGCCGGGCATTGATCCCATGGGAGCGGGAGGGTTTCTTTTGTTCCGTATCCGTCGTCATTTCTGTATCAGTCATGGTATAAATCTCCTTTGAACAGGATGGATTTGTGGTACAAGAGTCCAATCTAATTAGAATAAGTATAACAGGAAAACAATTGTGTGTCAAACGAGTGTTTAGAAAGGAAACAGGAACCTGGAAGAAAATCAGGAATCCAGCCAGGTGCAAGCCGTGAATCCGTATGGATAAATCCTAAAGAGTATGGCCAAATCCCGAAGTATGAAAATAAAATCCAGGGCCGGTGCATCAGCAGAAAAATGACCCGGCCGGATCGGGAACCCGGTCCTGAAAGAAGGATCCCAAAGGAAATACCGGGAAAAATCTCAGTTTCTGGACAAATCGAGATCTCTGGTTTTCCAGAAAATTTACGTCCAATAATATATATTATGTAAAATAGTGTGGATAAAGCGCCTTGGAGAACCGGTGCTTCCGGCCGTTCAGACACGGTTTGGCTCAAGAATTTCCCAAACCGTTCCTTTTCTTTCAATTGTTTCTATGTTATAACAGAGTTTGTCAAAACGTTACAATATTAACCAAAAGGAGCTTTTGTTATGCATCTGCGTGTTGCAGCCATCAATGATCTTTCCGGCCTGGGAAGATGTTCGCTTACAGCCGATATAGCCGTGCTGGCAGCCATGGGCATCGAAGCCTGTCCTATGCCTACGGCAGTGCTTACATCCCAGACCGGCTACCCGGGATACCGGTGCCTGTCCTTTGCCGATCGTATGGATGACTATACGGAGCACTGGCAGGAACTCCAGGTTTCCTTTGCCGGGATCCTTTCCGGGTATCTTGCCACGCCTGATGCAGCGGAAAAGGTCCGGGCCTTTTTGGACCGGTTCCACAGACCCGGGGTGCTGTACCTGTGCGACCCGGTGCTGGGAGACAATGGCAGGGCCTACCGGGGCTTTACCGAGGCTTCCATTGAGGCCGTCCGGCAGCTGGCTTTCCAGGCGGATCTTTTGACTCCCAATCTCACGGAATTCTGTATCCTCACCGGTACGGATATGAGGCCCATCCAGAAACTGGGACAAACAGATCCGGAAGCGCTGTTCCCTATATTGGAAGAAAAAGCAGGCTGCTTCCAGGGCCGTTCCCTGGTGATCACCGGGATCCCTGTACTGGATAAGAACCGGGAAACGCTGATTCTTTCGAATTTCATTGTAAAAATGGCTGGAGGAAAATCCTCCGTGGTTTCCAGTCCTCATCTGGGAGGCAGTTATTCCGGCACCGGGGACCTGTTTGCCGCGGTGGTCCTGGGGGCCCTGCTCCAGAAAAGGTCTTTGGAAGAAGCAGTCCGGCTGGCTGTGGGGTTCATTGCCAGGGGCATTGGGGATGCCCGGCGGGAAAACACCCCTTGCAATGACGGCATCAATTATGAACCCTATCTGGGGCTCCTGGCCCCTCCCCTGCCCCATGGTTCCCAAGCTGAAAGGAAGGATACCTGATGAAACAACAACGAACAGAACAGGAAAAACTCCATTTGTTGGTACTGACTGGTGTGTTCGCCGGGCTGATCTGCCTGTTCACCGCCTATATCTGTCATATCCCTATGGGATCCAATGGAGGATATCTCCATTTCGGTGATACCCTGATTTACGTGGCTGCGTCCCTGCTGCCTCAGCCCTATGCTTTGGTGGCGGCAGCCATTGGAGGCGGGCTGGCGGATCTGCTGATGGCACCCATGTGGGCACCGGCCACCATTGTGATCAAGGCGCTGATTACGCTGCCTTTTACCTGGAAAGCCCAGAAGCTGCTGTGCACCCGGAACCGGATCGCCCCGTTCCTGTCCTGGATCATTTCCACCATCGGGTATTACCTGGCAGAAGGACTGATTTTTGGGACCTATGCAGCTCTGGTGACTTCCATTATGGGCAGTGCTCTCCAGTCCGGAGGCAGTCTGCTGTTCTATTATCTGGTGGCCGGAGTCCTGGACAGACAGGATGTAAAAGCCAGACTGTTTCATGGAGAAAGGATGATGAATGATCATGGCTCAGATTCTTTATACTTATAAAGATGGCGTCTATGCCAATTTGACCAATCTGTGCAACTGCCGGTGTACGTTCTGCGTCCGGTTCCAGCATGAGGGCATCGGGGATGCGCCCACCCTGTGGCACAAGGTGAACCCCAATTGGGAACAGGTAAAGGCAGCGGTGGATGCTTTTGATTTCACCGGGTTCAAAGAGCTGGTGTTCTGCGGATACGGGGAGCCCACCTGTGCCCTGGATCTGATGCTGAAAACGGCCCGGTATGTGCGGCAGATCCATCCGGAACTGAAGCTGCGGGTGAACACCAACGGGCTGGGGAACCTGGAAAACGGCCGGGATATCGTACCGGAACTGGCCCAGGTGCTGGATGCGGTTTCCATCAGCCTGAACGCCCCGGATGAGGCGGACTACAACAAGGTGACCCGCCCCACCCTGCCGGGAGCCTACCAGGCCATGCTGGATTTTGCCCGGGAATGCAAAAAAATGATCCCGGATACCCGGATGACCGTGGTGGACGTGCTGCCCCCGGACCAGATCGAAGCCAGCCGGAAAGTGGCAGAAAGCTGCGGGATCAAGCTGCGGGTACGGCATTTTGCATGAAAAAGGGGCTGTGAAAAAATCATTTTTCACAGCCCTCTTTTCCTATCTATTTCTTTTTCTTCAGCAAATGGGTCACGATAATGGCACAGGAGGCGTCTCCGGTGATGTTCAGGGTGGTCCGGCCCATGTCGAAGATCCGGTCCACACCAGCCACTAGGGCAATGCCGTCCACCGGCAGGTTCACAGAGGCCAGCACCATGGCCAGCATGATCATCCCGGCACCGGGCACTCCGGCCGTCCCTACAGAGGCCAGGGTGGCGGTTACCACAATGGTGAGCATCTGGGGCAGGGTCAGGTCGATGCCGTAGCAGGACGCAATGAACACGGCGCACACGCCCTGGTAAATGGCCGTCCCATCCATGTTGATGGTGGCTCCCAGGGGCAGGGCGAAACTGGTGACTTCCTTGGAGGCTCCCAGCTTGTTGGCGCATTCCATATTAATGGGCAGGGTCCCTACGGAAGAGGCACTGGAAAAGGCAAACAGCATGGCAGGCATCATGCCCTTGAAGAATTTCAGGGGACTCATGCCCCCGATGGCCCGTACTGCCATGGAATACACCAGGATGGCATGGAGAGCATAGGCAATGTAGGCACAGAGGATGACTTTGGCCAGGGAACCGATGACCGCGGTGCCGTTCTGGGCAATCACCGGGCACAGCAGACAGAATACACCGATGGGAGACAGGGCCAGGATCATTTCCATGACCTTCATGAACACATCGTTCCAGGTGTTGATGAAATCAGCAGCCTTCTCCCCTTTCTGGCCCAGGGCGATAATGGCGATGCCGATCAATAGAGCCATAACGATTACCTGGAGCATGTTGGCACTGGTCAGCGGCGCCAGGAAGTTGGAGGGAAACAGGTCCACCAGCATCTTCATGGGGCCAGTGCTGGTGTTTTTCACCTTAAAGGCCAGATCCGCTGTGGACAGTACCGGGAACATGGGCTTGAAGCTGTTGGCGATAATCAGGCCGATGGTGGTGGCAATGGCGGTGGTAATAAAGTAATAGACCAGGGTAATGCCGCCGATGGAACCCAGTTTCCGGATATCACTGAGAGAGACCACCCCTGCCATAATGGAAAACAGCACAATGGGACCTACGATGAATTTCACAAGATTCAGAAAGATTGTGCCAAAAGGTTTAATGTAGGTGACGGCAAAAGCCACGTTCCCCTGCAGGGCCAGCCCGGCAATGATACCCAGGATCAGGGCAATGAAAATCTGCCCCGCCAGAGGGATTTTTTTCTTCTTTCCTTCTCCATCCATACAAACCAGCCTCCTTTGCAGAACTTTTGGTAAAAAATTGTATCGTATTCTTCTACAGTATACTGTAAAATCATTATAGCATACTCTATATGGAGAAGAAATCTGAAAATAGAGAATATTACGAAGGAAAATCCATGGCCTCCCTACCCTGCCAGGAAGGCCATGATCCGCAGGGTCATGCCGCTGAGCATCAGGATGCCGAAAAATATCAGGAACAGGCCCATGGTTTTCTGGATCCGGGGCAGCCAGGCGTAGTGCCGGCGCAGGCAGGGCCCGAATTTCTCCCAGGACAGGGCCGCCAGAAGAAAGGGGACACAGAACCCCAGGGCATAGGCCAGCAGCAGGAACAGCCCTTCCCGGGCGGTCTGCCGGCTGCCAGCTGCCATC
>NZ_FR902035.1:4997-8292 GCF_000437815.1 Acidaminococcus sp. CAG:542 | reverse complement strand
TGCCATCAGGATGGCGGTGAGGATGGGGCCGGTACAGGGGGTCCACCCCAGGGTAAAGGAACCTCCCAGCAGGAAGGAACCCAATACCCCCTGTTTTTTCTGCTGGAGGAAAGGACGCCGGTCCTTCAGCAGGAACAGCGGCGTCCATAAACCGCTCATAAAGAGTCCCAGAAGGATCAGGATCACCCCGGCCGCTTTTTCCAGTACTTTCCAATTGTCCAGCACCAGCTGCCCCAAAACCGTCGCCGTGGCCCCCATGGCCAGGAACACCGCCGTGAATCCGGCCAGGAAGGCCAGGGTATTGGCCAGGAGCCGTCCCTTCCCCTGTGCCTCTCCCATGCCGGAACCGGTGAGCAGCAGCAGGAAAGTGGGCAGCAGGGGCAGGACGCAGGGGGAGATGAAGGAAAGGAAGCCGGCCCCGAAGGCCGCTCCCAGGGTAAGGGAGCCCATTACAGCTTCCCTTTCAGCACGTCTTCCAGCTGCTGGGCGGTGGCCACCCCTTCATGGCGCTGGAGGATATTGCCCTTTTCATCCAGGATCACCGTGGTGGGGATCACCCGGACCTTGTACAGGGTGGCGGCTTTCCCGTCCCGGTCCAGGAGCACCGGCATGGTGTATCCGTTGTTCTTCAGGAAATCCTGGACCTGGGCGCCTTCTTCCTGGAGGTTGACAGCGTAGAACCGGACTTTCTCCTTGTGCTTCCGGGCAAAGGTGTTCATTTCCGGCATTTCGCTCCGACAGGGAGGACACCAGGTGGCCCAGAAATTGATTACATAGACGTTCCCGTCACCGGGCTGGACGGAATGGGAAGTCCCGGCTGTATCCTTCAGGGTGAATCCCGGTGCCTGGGCTTTTTGGGCGGAAGCCTGGGAAGAAGCCGGGGCATTGCTCTGGGAACTGCCGGAAAAGCCTCCGCACCCGGATGCCAGCAGGACGGCCGCCGTCAAAAGAGCAGAAACGATCATCTTTGTCTTCATAATGGTCCTCCTGTAGAATAAATTGTAATCAGGAATTTTTCTTTATAATACCATAAGGGACCTGCTGCACGCAACAGGTCCCTTAGAAGCAGGATCATCCATCAATGATGACATTCTCCATGATGATGTTCCCCATGATGGTCGCACTGGATGTCTTCCTGGTATTGGAGTTTGTCCGCCAGGAAATCTTCTACCGCCTGATCCGCCTGGCCGCTGCAGCCACCGTAAAAGGCGATTCCGGCCTTTTTCAGCCCTTCCTGGGCTCCTCCGCCGATGCCACCGCAGATCACGGCTTCTGCTCCAAGCTGCCGGAGCACCCCAACCAGCGCTCCATGGCCCTGTCCCTGAGTGCTGCAGACTTCCGCCTTCTGCACTTTTCCGTCAACCAGGTCATAGACCTTGAAATATTCAGTCCGGCCAAAATGCTGGAAAATCTCGCCGTTTTTCGGATCATAGGTTACTGCAAGTTTCATTTAATTCCTCCTGTTTTAGAACAGCCTGTTCAATCAAATCACTCAATTTGGCGGCGGCCCGGCGTGCAGTCCCTATGGGTCCGGTTTGCACATCCCAAGGGACCGCTGCACAGATTGGGCAGCCATCCTTTTTTCAAATTTCCTTCTGCAGACGCAGGGGCAGTTCCAGACCGCAGGCTTCCAGCAGGGACTGATCGGCGAGGATTTCCCTGGCCGGGCCCTCTTTTTGCACCTTTCCCTGGTACAGCAGCACCACCCGGCTGCAGGTATCCCAGATGAAGTCCAGGTCGTGGGAAGCAATCAGCTGGGCACAGGGAAGCTGACCCAGGATCCGGATCAGGTTCCGCCGGTTCCGGGGATCCAGGGCAGCGGAGGGTTCATCCATCAGCAGCAGGTCCGGTTTCTGGGTCAGAAGGCCCGCAATGGCCGTGAGCTTCTTCTGGCCTCCGGACAGCCGGTAAATCTGCCGCCGGGCCATGTCCGCCATCCCCACCTGGGCCAGGACTTCTGCTGTCCGCCGTTCCGCTTCCTCCCGGGGCACGCCCCGGTTCCGCAGAGCAAAGGACACGTCGCTTTCCACCGTTGGCAGGAACAGCTGGCTGTCCGAATCCTGGAACACGTACCCGGTCTTTTCCCGGATGGCCGGAAGATGGTCCCGGTCCAGGGGCAGGCCGCAGACCTCCAGGTTCCCTGCCTGCAAGGGCAGAAGACCCACCAGCAGTTTCAGCAGGGTGGACTTTCCCACCCCATTGCTGCCGATGAGCCCCACCTTTTCCCCTGGTTCCAGAGTAAAGGACAGGTCGTGGAATACCGGGACAGCGGCTTTTTTCGGGCCCGGCAGGGCATACTGGAAGCGGATATGGGACAGTTTGAGGATGGCAGACATGGGCAGGACTCCTTCAGCAGCAGAATGGATGAAATGGCAAGACAAGTTATCCCAGGTTCCGGCACACCAGGCACCAGACCAGGGTCAGGATCACCAGCAGCAGGCTGGCGCAAACAGAACTTTCGGCTCCGGTTTCCGGAAAGCGGCCCTGGAATCCCCGGAGTTCCATACTTTCGTAGACAGTCCGGGCCCGGTCCAGGCTCCGGAGAAACAGCAGTCCCAGTAAACTGCCGCTGATCTTCCAGGGGATCCCTCTGGTCCGGGGTGCCCGGAGAGCATAGGCCTGCTGCATCCGGCGGCCTTCCTGGAGCAGCAGCACCAGGTACCGCCAGGTAAGCAGGGTGGAAATGATCAGTACCTGGGGCAGGGGCAGTTTCTGGAGGGCGCAGGCCAGCCGTTCCAGACTGGTGGTAGCCAGCAGCAGCCAGCCGGACAGCACACAGCCCAGGCCCTTGAGCAAAAGCAGCAGAAAGGCTGCAGCCCCTGCAGAAAGACGGAAAGTCCCCAAGGTAACAGCAGTACCCTGGGCAAAAAACAGGTTCACCGCCCCCACTCCGGCCAAAAGGAGCAGGACCGGCAGACACTGGCGGAGAGCCGGCTTCCAGGGAATCTTCCCCACCTGGTACAGCACCGGCAAAGGCAGGAGCAGCAGACAGGCCCCGGCCAGGTGGTTTGGGCCCAGGCTGGCAAAAGCGGCCAGGTACAGGAACAGGGACCCTATTTTGGCCAGAGGAGCCAGCCGGGTGAGCGGCGTATCCTCTGCCGCCAGGTCATCCAGCAGATGGAGGGTCCCGATGGCCCCGTCCAGGGACTTCATGACTGCCGTCCGGTCAGTTTCCGGCCGGCCAGATGGATCAGCCCCAGCACCAGGACCGTCCCGATGATCCCGGAAAAAGCTGTCCCCCAACCGGCCTCCAGTCCGGGAATCTGGTAATCCGGGAAGAGCGCTGTGACTTCCT
>NZ_FR902035.1:0-4944 GCF_000437815.1 Acidaminococcus sp. CAG:542 | reverse complement strand
CGCCAGTCCGTAGATTCCCCCTGCCGGTCCATCCAGTTCAGGGGAACCGGTGAGCCGGGCCAGGGACCATTCCAGTCCGTCAGGATCTTCCGACGCAAAATGAGAGACGGCACCCCCCAGCACCAGGGCCAGGCCGGTAAGTACCCCCAGGGTCTTCTTCCGGCTCCAGGCACTCTTCCCTGCACTCCCTTCTCCAAAAGGCTGCCGGAGCAGCTCCGGACGGTTTTCATAGAGGAATACCAGCACCGCTGTGGTGATCAGCCCTTCCACCAAGCCGATGGCCAGATGGATGGGCTGCATCAGCAGGAGAAAGGCGGCAAAAGGCAGCTGGGTGATCCCGGACAGGGTGGTTTCTGCCGCCACGGAGAAGGCACCCAGCTGGAGGGTCAGTACGCTGCCCAGGATGCTGGAGGCAGCAATCCGCCCTTTTGTCAGCCCTTTGCGGGTCAAAAGGGGCCACAGGATGCCGCCCCCCACAAAACAACCGTAAAAAGCCATGTTCCACACATTGGCTCCCAAAGCCAGCAGGCCCCCATCCCCAAAAGCCAGGCACTGGAGGGCCAGCACTCCGATCAGGGTCAGGAAGCCGGCACTGGGTCCCAGCACTGCCGATAAAAGCATCCCCCCGCACAGATGGCCGGAAGAACCGGTGCCGGGGATGGCAAAATTCAGCATCTGGGCAGCAAACACAAAGGCCCCCAGTACCCCCATTTCCGGCACCAGTCCCGGATCATGGGATTTTTTTACTTTCCGGGCCCCGTACCAGGCCGCCGCTCCCGAAAGGGCGTACATGGCCCCGGCTACACCGGGAGACAGCAGAGCGTCCGCCATATGCATGGGTCATTCCTCCTTTTTCGGGGCAGGAGCCAGTTCTCCCAGCACCTGCTGCCATACTGCCTGATAGCTGCGGCCAGTACTGCGGCACAGGCCGGCAATGGCGTCATATTCCGGATAAAGCCGGGTTTCCGTTTCTCCTGTCACGCTGCCTTCAATATCCACAACCGGTACCTGGACAGCTTTCACCGCTACCGGCCCCAGGGAGGTTTCCGCCATTTGGCTCTGCCGTTCCAGGATGCTCCGTTCCATCCGGCTCCGGCGGATGCCGATGGTGGTGGTTTCTGCAAACAGCAGGGCTTCCAGGCCGGTCCGTTCCGCTTCTTTGCAAAGTACGGTGACCAGCCAACCTGGCCGGTTTTTCTTCATGTAAACCGGGGCATACTGCACGTCCCGGGCGCCGGCTGAAAGCAGCTGGTCCATCACGTGGCCCAGGGCTTCCCCGGTGCAGTCGTCCAGGTTGGTTTCCAGTTTCCAGATGGTGTCTTCTTCCCAGGGAGCCGGAACCGGTTCTTCCGGTACTTCCAGGATCATGGCCCGGAGCAGGCTGGGCATGGCCTGTTCCCGTTTCCCTGCTCCCAGCCCCACTCTGGCTACCGTGAAGGTTTCCGGCAGCTGGCTCCGGGTCCGGATGGCAGCGGCAATGGCAGCCCCGGTGGGAGTCACATATTCCCCGGCAAAGGGCATGATGTGGAGGGGCAGATGGTGGGCGGCTGCGATATTGGCCACCGCCGGCACTGGAATGGGCAGGATGCCATGGGCACAGCGGACACTTCCGGTCCCTTCATGGAGTACCGGGATCACCACGTCCCGGATCCCCAGGTTGTCCAGGCACACGGCTGCCGCCGCAATGTCCACAATGGAATCCACCGCTCCCACTTCGTGAAAATGGACTTCTTCCAGGGTAGTACCATGGGCTTTGGCTTCCGCTTCTCCCAGGATGGTAAAGATCTTCACCGCCAGGGCATGGGCCCCTTCCGTCAGTTCTCCCTGGGCCAGGATGTCCAGCACTTCCCTGAGCCCCCGGTGGGCATGATGGTGATGATGGGCATGGGTTTCGGCGCCACCCTCCTGGTGCTCATGGTCATGTCCATGATGATGTCCATGGTTCCCGTACTGGTGGCCTTCTCCTTCCGGGGCTTCCGGTGCTGCCTGGTTTTTGGCAAAGCCGTAGAGATAGTCCATATCGTGGTCGTGGTTTTCGTGCTCTGCATCCAGCCGCACCAGGAAATCACAGCAGTCCAGCCCGGCCTTCTTCACCCGGCTGATTTCCACCGTATACCCGGACAGAGGAAGGGAGGCCAGGGCCTTCCGGAGCACCTGTTGGTCGGCACCCAGGTCCAACAGGGCCCCTACGGTCATGTCCCCGCTGATGCCGCTTTTACATTCCAGATAAAGCAGTTTATCCATGATGTTCTTCATCCTTTCCCAGTGCCAGCCGGTTGATCTGGGTGGCCATATAGCCGGCTCCGTAGCCGTTGTCGATGTTCACTACCGCAATCCCGTTGGCACAGCTGTTGAGCATGGTCAAAAGGGCTGAAATGCCCTGGAGGCTGGCCCCGTACCCGATGGAAGTGGGCACGGCGATCACCGGGTTGCTTACCAGGCCTCCCAATACGCTGGGCAGAGCCCCCTCCATGCCGGCCACCGCAATGACGCAGTTGGCTTCCTGGATGGGGTCCAGGCTGGCCAGCAGCCGGTGGAGTCCGCTGACCCCCACATCGTAGACCCGGTTCACTTTGCTTCCGAAGAATTCCGCCGTCTGGGCCGCTTCTTCCGCCACCGGGATATCCGCCGTCCCCGCCGTACACACTGCCACGGAACCCCGGAGTTCCACCGGCTTCCGGATCACCTTTACCAGCCTTGCCAGAGGATCGTACACTGCATCGGGGCACAGGGTCCGGATCAGCTCGAACTGTTCCCGGCTGGCCCGGGTCCCCAGCACGTTGCCCTCGTCTTCTGCCAGCTTCTGGAAAATCTGTTTCAGATGGGCATCCCTTTTACCGCTGCAGAATACCACTTCCCCGAAGCCGGTGCGGATTTTCCTGTGGGTGTCCAGCTTGGCGAACCCCAGATCTTCAAAAGGCTTCTGCCGGAAGAATTTTTCCGCTGTATCTACAGAAATCTCTCCGCTCCGGACTTTTTCCAGGATTTCTTTCGTCTCCATGGTCAGTCCTTCTTTTCCGGAGGCAGGGTTTCGTTCATGCTGCCGGTCCGGTAGCCCAAAAGATCCAAAGTCACATAGGTGAATCCGTATTCCTTCAGCTTATCCGCGATTTCCAGCCGGTGGTCCAGCACTTTCTGGAGTTCATCGGGCAGCACTTCGATCCGGGCCAGGGTCCCCCCGTGGATCCGTACCCGGAGCTGATGGAACCCCATATCCAGCAGCAATTGTTCCGCCTTGTCCACCATGCCCAGCCGTTTGGGGGTGATTTCTTCCCCATAGACGAACCGGGAGGACAGACAGGCGAAAGACTGCTTGTTCCAGGTGGGAAGCCCCAGTTCTTTGGAACAGGCCCGGATTTCCTTTTTGTACAGCCCCGCCTGCCGGAGGGGGCTGGCAATTTTCAGTTCTGCAATGGCCTGGAGCCCGGGACGGTAATCCCCTTCGTCATCCAGGTTGGAGCCTTCCACCACAGCTGCCAGGTGATTTTCTTTGGCCACCTCCAGGATCTTTTCGAACAGTTCATGTTTGCACAGATAGCACCGGTTGGTGGGATTGTGGGAAAAGCCCGGAATGGACAGTTCTTCCGAATCCACCACCAGGTGCCGGATTCCCTCTTTTTCACAAAAAGCTTTGGCTTCCTTCAGTTCCCGTTCCGGAAAAGAGCAGGACCGGGCGGTAACGGCCAGCACTTTGTCCCCCAGGGTATCGTGGGCCACTTTCAGGAGAAAAGTGGAATCCACCCCTCCGGAAAAAGCCACCGCCACACTGCCCAGCTCCCGGAGCACGCTCTGGAGTTTTTCCAGTTTGTTTCTATTTGCAGATTCTTCCATGGAATGGTTTCCTTTCTTATATCATTTCTTTCATCTTACAGAAATAGAGTCTTGAAAGGAAGACTCTATTTCTTAGACATCTTATTAAATTTTCTTAGGAGCCTGTGCTCCATCCTTAACCTGTATTATACCATGGATGGCTGGAATGGGACAGGCTTCCTACTGCGGTCTATTTTTCCGATTGGTGAAGACCGGTACTTCCTGGCCTAATGTGGTATAATACACAATATCCCTATGCAAAAAAGGAGATTTTTTCATGACTGAATGTCTGATTGTTGGTCTGGGGGGCTTTATCGGGTCCGTGGTCCGGTATCTGATCGGACTGCTGCCCTTGAGCCACAGCAGCGGCTTTCCTCTCAAGACCTTTTTCATCAACATCATCGGTGCCTTTCTTATCGGCCTGGTGGCGGCTCTGGCCGCCAGAAACTCCCTCCATCCCCGGCTGGCCCTGTTCCTGAAGGTTGGCATCTGCGGAGGCTTCACCACCTTTTCTTCTTTTGCCCTGGAAAGCCAGCAGCTGGTGGACAAAGGGGCTCCTGTCACCGCCGCCCTGTACATGGCCCTGAGCCTGTTCTTCGGGATCCTGGCCTGCATCCTGGGCCAAAAGGTGCTGTAATGGAACTCCGGCTGTCCCCCGCGTCTCTGCCCCAGCGGCTGAAATCCTTTCTCCGGGACCAGGGGATTTCCGGCACCTACTGGAAAGCCCTGAAGGCCGCCGGTGCCCTCCAGGTGAACGGGGAAATCATCCAGCGGGATCTGCTGCTCCAGCCGGGAGACCGGGTTTCCTGGACCTTTCTGCCGGAACCCTGCACCCTGGAACCGGAAGAAGCACCCCTGTCCATCCTGGAGGAAACGGAGCTGTATCTGGCTGTGGACAAACCGGCCGGCCTGGTGACCCACAATGCAGGAAAGGAACGGACTCCCGCTCTCAGCCGCCGGGTGGCCTGGTATTTCCAGACCCATCACATTTCCAGCGCCGTCCACCCGGTATCCCGGCTGGACCGGGAAACTTCCGGAGTGGTGCTTTTTGCCAAAAACGCCTGTCTCCATCATATGCTGTCCCGGAACCGGCTGGAAAAGACCTATCTGGCCCTGACCCTGGGCCATTGGGAA
>NZ_FR902034.1:3394-13409 GCF_000437815.1 Acidaminococcus sp. CAG:542 | reverse complement strand
CGGATCCTGTCCTGAGGCTTCCGACTTCAGACGCCTGACTTCCGACTAAGGGGCTGTTGCTCATGCAACAGCCCCTTTTTTTCATAAATATGGTAAAATAGACAAAGAGACAGCGACTGCAGGGGTATATTTTCCTGTTCTTACCAGCTTGCAGACAGTTGTATACGAAAAACATGCAGCACCTATCTTTACAGGAGGCGATGATTTTGAGGAAAATAGAATGTCTGGCTATGATCCTGGCCGGCGGCAAGGGCAGCCGTCTGGGAGTCCTGACCAAAAACGTGGCCAAACCGGCGGTGCTTTTCGGCGCCAAATACCGGATCATTGACTTTACCCTCAGCAACTGCCGGAATTCCGGGATCGGTACCGTGGGGATCCTGACCCAGTACCAGCCTCTGGAACTGAACTGGTACATCGGCAACGGAAGCAGCTGGGACCTGGACAGCGGGGACAGCGGGGGCACCTTTGTGCTGCCTCCCTACATGAACGACAAGGATTCCTCCAACTGGTACCAAGGCACGGCGGATGCCATCTACCAGAACCTGAATTTCCTGGACATGATCGATCCCCAGTATGTACTGATTCTGTCCGGGGACCATATCTATTCCATGGATTACAGCACCATGCTGGCTTTCCACAAAAAGCACCGGGCCAAGGTCACCGTCAGCACCTTCCGGGTACCCCTTTCCGAAGCGTCCCGGTTCGGGATCATGAACGCCAATGAGGATATGAGCATCCGGGAATTCGAGGAAAAACCCGCCCAGCCCAAAAGCAACCTGGCGTCCATGGGCATCTACATTTTCGACAAGGATGTGCTGAAACAGTACCTGATGGAAGATGCGGCTCGGGAGGATTCGGACCATGATTTCGGGAAGAACATCATCCCCCGGTTGCTGGAAGACAAAGTGCCCACCTTCGCCTATCCTTTCGAAGGGTACTGGAAGGATGTGGGGACATTTGAAAGCCTGTGGCAGGCCAATATGGACCTGTTGTCCGACAACCCGCCCATCAGCCTCAACGACCCCGACTGGCGGATCTATTCCGGGAACCAGTCCCTGCCCGCCCACTATGTGGGACCCAATGCCTCGGTGATCAGTTCTCTCACCGGGGAAGGGGCGGTAATCCTGGGGAACGTGTTCCATTCCGTGATTTTCTACAATGTAACGGTGGAAGAAGGGGCCACGGTCACCGATTCGGTGCTGATGCCCGGTACGGTGGTGGAAAAAGGCGCGGTGGTGGACCATGCCATCCTGGGTGAACGGTGCCGGGTACGGGCTGGCGCAGTGATCCGGGGCGCCGCCGGCAGCATCAAAGTGTTCGGCAACGACCATGTGGTCACCGGCAGCGAAGGACTGGAAGCACAGGTCCAGCCGGCAGGCCCCAGCAGAAAGAAGGACGGGAAAGGAGCGGTGGTCAATGGATAACAACATCATCGGGCTCATCAATCTTCAGGGGCCCAATTACATGGCGGAACTGAGCAGGAAACGGCCCATGGCTTCTGAACCTTTTGCCGGGAAATACCGGCTCATCGATTTTGCCCTGTCCACCATGGTCAACGCCGGGGTGGACACGGTGGGGCTGCTGCTGCCCTTCCACAGCCGTTCCGTACTGGACCATGTCCGGTCCGGTAAGGACTGGAGCCTGGCCCGGAAACAGCACGGTCTGTTCTACCTGCCGGTGGACGAGGCCCGGGAAGTGACCAATCCTCAGACCGGGGACATCCGGACTTATTACAAGAATCTGAGGTTCGTGGAACGGGAACGGAACCACTACCTGCTCCTTTCCGGCTGCGATGTGGTCCACAACATCGACTACAACCAGCTGCTCCACTATCACCGGAACCGGAATGCGGATGTGACATTGGTGTACAAGACCCTGGAAGCGGACTGTGAAGGGGACGGATATGTGGTATCCGTCAACGAAAGCGGCCATGTGACCAAACTGGTGAAATCAGAAACCCTGAAGAAGGGGGACAAAATATACCTGGGGAGCATGCTCCTGGACGGGGGGCTGTTTGTGGCCATGGTCCGCAGGGCCTTTGCCCAGGATCCCAACCAGTATCTTATGGACGTGATGGCCCGGAACGTGTCCCATCCCGGAATCTACGGCTATGAATACCGGGGTTATGCCAAACGGATCCATTCTCTTAAAAGCTATTACGAAGCCAATATGGACATGCTGAACCTGGACAACTGGAAGGCCGTGTACCGGCCGGACCGGAAAATCTACACCAAGGTGAAGGATGAGGCTCCGGCCAAATACATGGCGGATGCCAAAGTCACCAACTCCCTGGTGGGGGACGGATGTGTCATCGAAGGCACCGTGGAAAACTCCATCCTGTTCCGCCGGGTGCGGGTGGGACGGAATGCGGTGGTGAAGAATTCCATCATCATGCAGAACACGGTGATCGGCGAAGAAGCCCGGGTGGACCGGGTAATCTGCGACAAGAACCAGGAAGTCCAGCCGGAAGCGTTTCTCAACGGAAAGCCGGATGCGCCCCTGTGCGTGATCCAGTATGATATCCTCTGACCTGTCCGGCTGCGGAAAAGGAAGGCGGGGTCATTACGAAAACCTGGAAAAATCCAAAACAATTTGTCAGTCTCTTCACCCAGAAGGCCAAGGTCCTGTTCAATGAGGAACCGGAAGCCCTGAGTCCCAAAAAGGTGTACCTGGTGCTGGCCAACCTGGTGAAGGACCTGATCTATGATGACTGGCTGGCTACGGAACAGCGGTACGATTCCCGGCAGGCCAAGCAGGTGTATTATTTCAGCATCGAGTTCCTGCTGGGCCGGCTGCTGGATGCCAACCTGATGAACTGCGGCATGGAGGACCTGGCCCGGGAAGGACTCCGGGAACTGGGGTTCGATCTGGATGCCATCCTGCCCCAGGAGGCGGATCCGGGGCTGGGGAACGGAGGCCTGGGCCGTCTGGCGGCCTGCTTCATCGATTCCATGGCAGCGCTCCAGCTGCCGGGCCACGGGTGCAGCATCCGGTACCAGTACGGTCTTTTTGAACAGCATATTGTGGACGGTCAGCAGGTGGAACTGCCGGATACCTGGCTCCAGGACGGGTTCCCATGGGAAACCAAACGGTCGGACAAGGCGGTCCATGTCCGGTTCGGGGGGAACTGCTACATGCGCCCGGACGGCAAGGGGGGGCTGGAATGCGTCCATGAGGGATACAGCTCGGTGCTGGCCATCCCCTATGACGTGCCGGTGCCCGGGTACCGGAACCATACGGTGAACACCCTCCGGCTGTGGCAGGCAGAATATGCCCCGGACGGGATCCTGAGCCCCAGCCAGGGCGGGGACTTTCGGAAGATCCTCCAGTACCAGGACACCACCCAGCAGATCTCCCGGTTCCTGTATCCGGATGATTCCACGGAAGAAGGCCGGAAGCTGCGGCTGATGCAGGAATATTTCTTCGTATCCGCCGGGCTTCAGAGCATTGTCCGCCACTACCGGGGGCTCCACCGGGACATCCGGGAATTCCCCCGGCATGTGGCCCTTCACATCAACGACACCCATCCTGCCCTTTTAATCCCGGAACTGATGCGGATCCTTCTGGACGAAGAGGGATTGGGGTGGGAGGAAGCCTGGAACCTTACGGTATCCAGCATATCCTATACCAACCACACCATTATGCCGGAGGCCCTGGAACGGTGGTCCATTCCCCTGTTCCAGAGCCTGCTGCCCCGGGTGTATCTCATTGTGGAAGAACTGAACCGCCGGTGGCTGGCCGCCTACCGGAAGAAATTTCCGGGACGGGAAGACAAGGCGGAACAGGTGGCCATCCTCTGGGGCGGCCAGGTGCGCATGGCCAATCTGGCAGTGGTGGGCAGCCACAGTGTCAACGGGGTGGCGGAGCTCCACACGAAAATCCTGAAGGAAAGCACTCTGCACCCCTTCTATGAGGTGTTCCCGGACCGGTTCAACAACAAGACCAACGGGGTGACCCACCGCCGGTGGCTGCTGGAATCCAATCCACCTCTGGCTTCTCTCATTTCTGACACCATCGGTACGGAGTGGATCCGGCACCCGAAAAAACTCAAGGACCTGATGGCCTACCGGGACGACCCGGCCTTCCAGGAAAAACTGGAACAGGTGAAGCAGGACCGTAAGGATGCCCTGGCCCGGTGGGTCCAGGAGACCAAGGGGATCACCCTCGATCCCCATTCCGTCTTTGACATCCAGATCAAGCGGTTCCACATGTACAAGCGGCAGCTGCTGAACATCCTCCATGTGTATTCCCTGTATCTCCGTCTGTTGGAGGACCCGGAAGCGGTGCCTCTGCCCCAGACCTTTATTTTTGGCGGCAAGGCGGCAGCTTCCTACGGGGAGGCCAAGGTGGTGATCAAGCTGATCCATACTGTTTCCCAGCTCATCGACCGGGAGCCCCGGGTGCGGGAAAAACTGAAGGTGCTGTTCCTGGAAAACTACAATGTGTCCCTGGGCCAGCGGCTGTTCCCGGCAGCGGATGTAAGCGAGCAGATTTCCACTGCCAGCAAGGAAGCTTCTGGAACCGGCAATATGAAGTTCATGATGAACGGGGCCATTACCCTGGGGACCCTGGATGGAGCCAATGTGGAAATCTGCCGGCTGGTGGGGGACGCCAACTGCGTGATCTTCGGCCTCCGGGCAGAAGAAGTCCAGAAGTTCTACCGGGAGGGGGGCTATTCCTCCTGGGAACTGTACCGGCAGGATGAGGAAATCCGCCGGGTACTGGAAATCTTCCAGGCCAATCCCCTGTTCAGTCAGCTGTATGAAGACCTGCTCCGGCGGAACGATGAATACTTCGTCCTGAAGGATTTCGATGCCTATCGGAAAGCCCATCAGGAAATCCTCCGCCGGTATCAGGACCGGCCGGGCTGGCTCCGGGCTTCGGCGGTGAACATTGCCCAGTCCGGCCATTTCTCCAGCGACCGGACCGTGTCCCAGTATGCCCGGGACATCTGGAAGGTGAAGCCCGTACGGGTCTGAACCATGGAAAGGAGCCCTTATGCGTCTGAGTGCCATTGATTCATACAGTATGTACCTGTTCCACAACGGGACCAACGGAAACAGCTGCCGTCTCCTGGGAGCCCACCGGACCGTATGGCACAGGAAACCCTGTGTCCGTTTTTCCCTCTGGGCTCCCCATGCCCAAAAGGTCAGTGTGGTGGGGGATTTCAATCACTGGGATCCGGAAGCCAACCCTATGGAACGGGCAGAAGACGGGGAAATCTGGAAAACCTTTGTTCCCGATCTGCCGGAAGGGACCCTGTACAAATATGCCATCATCACCGCTTCCGGGGAAACCATCCTGAAGGCGGATCCCTATGGATTCCGGGCCCAGCTGCGGCCGGACACCGCTTCGGTGGTGGCTTCCCTGAACTACCGGTGGCGGGACGGAGCCTGGCAGAAGAGCCGGGCAAAATACGATTCCTACCATGGGCCCATGAACATCTACGAAGTCCACGCCGGCAGCTGGCGGCGTCATGAAGACGGCAGCTTCCTGAGCTACCGGGAACTGGCGGACGCCCTGGTGCCCTATGTGAAGGACATGGGTTATACCCATGTGGAATTCATGCCCCTGTGCGAATATCCCTTTGACGGGTCCTGGGGATATCAGGCCACCGGGTATTTTGCTCCCACCAGCCGGTATGGGAAGCCGGAAGATCTCATGTATCTGGTGGACCAGTTCCACCGGAACGGCATCGGGGTGATCCTGGATTGGGTCCCCGGCCATTTCTGCCGGGATGCCCACGGGCTCCGGTTCTTTGACGGGGAGCCTTTATACGAATCCGGGAATCCCCTGCTGGCGGAAAACAAGGACTGGGACACCATGAACTTCGACTACGGCCGGCCGGAAGTACGGAGCTTCCTCATATCCAGTGCCCTGTTCTGGCTGGAGGAATACCATTTCGACGGTCTCCGGATCGACGCGGTGGCCAGCATGCTGTACCTGGACTACGGGAAAAAGGACGGCCAGTGGCAGGCCAACAAATACGGGGGAAGGGAGAACCTGGAAGCAGTGGAATTCCTCCGGCAGCTGAACACGGCGGTGTTCCGGGAAAAGCCCCAGGCCCTTATGGTGGCGGAAGAATCCACCACCTGGCCTCTGGTGTCCCGGCCGGTGGATCAGGGAGGCCTGGGCTTCAACTACAAATGGAACATGGGCTGGATGAACGACATGCTCCAGTACATGAGCACGGATCCCCTGTACCGGAAAGGGTGCCAGGACCTGATCACCTTTTCCCTGTACTATGCTTTTTCGGAAAACTTCATCCTGCCCCTGTCCCACGACGAAGTGGTCCATGGGAAAAAATCTCTCATCGACCGGATGCCAGGGGACTACTGGCAGAAATTTGCCGGGCTCCGGGCCTTTTACGGGTATTGGATGAGCCATCCCGGGAAGAAGCTGCTGTTCATGGGCGGGGAATTCGGCCAGTTCATCGAATGGCGGTATGCGGAGCAGCTGGACTGGCTGCTGCTGGATTATCCCAAGCATCAGGAACTGCAGGCTTACAGCCGGGCGCTGAATCATTTCTACCTGGACCACCCGGAATTCTGGCAGGTGGATTACGACTGGACCGGCTTTGAGTGGATCAGCTGCGACGACCGGGACAACAGCGTCATTGCCTTTGTCCGGAAGGGACAGGATCCGGATGCGGAAACCGTTGTGGTGTGCAATTTCACCCCGGTGGTACGCCGGGAGTATCGGATCGGGGCCCCGGAACCGGGGGCCTGGGAAGAAGTGTTCAACAGTGACGCCGAAGAGTTCGGCGGCAGCGGAGTCCGGTGCGGGACGCTCCGGGAGGACGGCCGGGTGCTGGTGGAAACGGAAAAGGTGCCTTTCCACGGCCGGGAACAGTCCTTGGTGCTGACCCTGCCGCCTCTGGGTGTGCTTTATTTGAAAAAAATCAGGAAAACCGAAGGGGACGGAACCAAGAAAGTCAATCTCCCGGGTAAAGAAAGAAGAAGGTGATTCCCATGAAAGTGTTATTGGCAGCTTCAGAAGCCGTGCCCTTCATCAAAACCGGGGGCCTGGCGGATGTAATGGGGGCCCTGCCGGCCAAACTCCGCCGGGAAGGGGTGGAAACAGCTCTGGTGATCCCCAAATACGCCCAGGTGGCGGAAAAATACGGTGGCCGGATGGAACAGGTGTGGCAGGGAACCGTGGATCTGGCCTGGCGCCGGCAGTACGTAGGGGTGGAAAAGATTACCCTGGAAGACGGGGTGCCGGTGTTCTTCATCGACAACGAATATTATTTCAAACGGGAGGGCCTGTACGGGTTCTTCGACGACGGGGAGCGGTTCGCCTATTTCTGCCGGGCGGTGCTGGCCATGCTGCCCCATATCGGGTTCCGGCCGGATATCATCCACAGCAACGACTGGCATACGGGGCTTATGGGAGTGTACCTGAAGGAGGACTTCCAGAAGGATCCCTTCTACCAGGGCATCAAAAGCCTGTTCACCATCCACAACATGAAATACCAGGGCATCTACGGGCCGGAAATCGTGGAGGATGTACTGGGGCTGTCCCGGAGCCTGTTCGACAGTGGGAAAATCGAAAACGGCGGCTGCGTCAACTACCTGAAGGCCGGGATGGAATATGCGGACGCTGTGACCACCGTAAGTCCCTCCTATGCGGAAGAGATCCGGTATCCCTATTTCGGGGAAGGAATGGACGGCTATGTGCGGCTGTGCCAGGGGAAGATCACCGGGATCCTCAACGGCATGGATGAAAAGGCCTATGACCCGGCGGAGGATCCCCGGATCCCCTATGGCTATACGGACAAAGACGTGTTCATCCGGAAGCCCCTGGACAAGGAAGCCCTCCAGAAGGAACTGGGACTGCCGGTGAGCCGGCGGGTGCCGGTGTTTGCCATGATCTCCCGTCTGGTGGAAGCCAAGGGGCTGGATCTTCTGACCTGCATCATGGACGAACTGCTCCAGGAGGACATCCAGCTGGTGATCGTGGGCACCGGGGACAAAGCCTATGAACAGGCCCTTACGGACCTGGCCTCCCGGTATCCGGACAAGGTGTCCGTGAACATCCTGTTCAGCGAGGATCTGGCACATCGGGTGTATGCCGGGGCGGATTTCTTCCTGATGCCCTCCCGGTACGAAGCCTGCGGCCTGAGCCAGATGATCTCCATGAAATACGGCACCATTCCTGTAGTCCATGCCACCGGAGGCCTGCGGGATTCGGTCCAGAACTTCGAAAAGTTCTCCGGGGAAGGGAACGGCCTGTCCTTTGCCCACTTCAACGCCCATGAGCTGCTGTTCACCATCAAACGGGGGCTCAGCGACTATGAGGAGGACACGGTGTGGGAAAAGCTGGTGCTCAATGCCATGCACAGTGACAACAGCTGGGACAAGTCCGCCCGGGCCTACAAGGCTCTGTATGAAAAAATCGCCGGACCGGAGGAAGCCCCGGCCCCGGCTGTGAAGCTGACCCTGGGAGATGTGGCGGTAAAACTGCCGGAAGAGGCACCGGGGGAAGGGCTGCGGACCAAAGCTGCCGGCACCCGGAAACGGGCCCTCCGGAAAACCGCCGCCCACAAGAAGACGGCCCGGAAGACGCCGGTCCGGAAAGCCGTCCGGAAAAAACCGGAGTTCCGGTAAGGGACTCCGGGAATCCGGCTGGAGCAGAAAAGGACGATTATCGTGGAAATTACAGCCTATCATGATTCTCATCAGACAGCCTGCCGTTTCCCCTTCGGAGCGGTTCCGGGAGGGACTGCCGTAACCCTGCATCTTGTGGTGCAGGGACGGGGGACGGAGGCTGTCTTTCTGCGTCTCTGGGAACAGGAACGGGAAATCCTCCTGCCCATGGACTGCACAGAGAAAGAACAAGAAGCCCCGGAGAGGGCGGAAGCCCGGCAGCCGGGGGAGGAACCGGAAGTCAGGTCCCGCCGGTACGGAATCACCTTCACCGTGCCGGAACGGGGCTGCCTGGTGTGGTATTATTTTCTGATCCGACAGGGAGAGGAAACCTGCTGGTACGGCAACAATGAGGCCCAACAGGGAGGAATGGGCCAGCTGTGGGACCGGGAGCCCCCTTCCTTCCAGATCACCGTCTACGACCGGGACTCGGTGACGCCGGCCTGGCTGAAACAGGCGGTGGTGTACCAGATTTTTCCGGACCGGTTCTGCCGGGGAAAGGTGCCGGCGGACCGGTTCCAGGGAAAGCCGGGAGCCCTGATCCACAGCGCCTGGGAAGGGAATCCCTGCTATGTAAAGGACAAAGAGGGCCAGGTGGCCTACTACGACTTCTACGGAGGCACCTTGGAGGGAATCCTGGAAAAGCTTCCCTATCTGGAAAAACTGGGCGTGAACTGTCTGTACCTGAACCCCATTTTCCAGGCCCGGAGCAACCACCGGTACGATACTGGGGACTACAAGGCCATCGATCCCTTCCTGGGTTCTGAAGAAACCTTCCGGATCCTGTGCCGGGAAGCACGGCGCCATGGGATGCGGATCCTCCTGGACGGGGTGTTCAGCCACACCGGGGCCGACAGCCGGTACTTCAACCGGGCCGGGACCTATAAGGGCCTGGGCGCCTGGCAGGGACCCGCTTCTCCCTATTACAAGTGGTACCATTTCCGGAAATATCCGGAAGACTATGGCTGCTGGTGGGGGGACCGATCCCTGCCGGAAGTGACGGAAACGGAGCCTTCCTACCTGGATTTCATCATCCGGGACAAAGACAGCGTGCTCCATCACTGGCTGGATGCCGGGATCAGCGGCTGGCGGCTGGATGTGGCCGACGAACTGCCCGACGGGTTCCTTACCTGTTTCTACCAGGAACTGAAGGCAAAGGAGCCGGATGCGGCCCTTATCGGGGAAGTGTGGGAAGACGCCTCCAACAAGGAGAGCTACGGAATCCAGCGCCAGTACCTGTCCGGGGGGAAACTGGACAGCGTGATGAACTATGTGCTCCGGAACCTGATGCTGGATTTTGCCCTGGGGAAAACGGACGCCCAGGGAGCGGACCGCCGGTACTGGCAGCAGGTGGAGAACTATCCCCG